>JALZJW010000004.1 GCA_030859565.1 Pseudomonadota bacterium | reverse complement strand
ATGACCCGATTGGATTAGTGCTTGGATGGCATCGCCCCAGCCCCACTCGCCGCTATCATCTTTTCGGCGGCCGCGCTCACCGTTGGGGCGAGGCGGCGGACGAAAAAATCCATGTTGACCTCCATGACCGCGGAGGCGAGCGCCACGAACTCATCGGGCGGGAGCCCGTAGAGATGTTCGACATCGAGCCCGGTCGCGATGCCGACCGAATCGATCATGGCATCGCCGTGATCGGCGAGGAGCGCGAGCCAATCGGCCCCCCCGCCCTGAAGGGCGGGAGCGCAGGGCCGGATGGCGCGGGCAAAAGCGGGGATCTGACCGACGGTGAGCGCCTTGACCGAAATGGTCTCGCCGCCCACCGTGACATCGAGTGCCTTGGGCTGATAGATCGTCTCGAGCTGGTCCATCATGTTATCTCCTGTAGGGGCAACCCTCGTGGTTGCCCTAAGAGGTCGTTTTATTAGGTGAGGATCATCCGGCCGAACGTACCGAGCACCGCATCCGCCGCTTTGGTCGCGTCGTGGAGCGCACCGCCGTTGAGCTCGAATTTCATGATGTCGTCGTTGATGAAATCGATCTGCGAGGCCGGATCGAACGAGCACTTGAAGAGCTCGATGAGGCAGGCCTTGTTGGTATCGACCGTGTTCAATCCGTCGAACTTCAGCCAGCGATCGGAGAAGCCCTGGGTGAACATGTTGACGTTCGTCACCGTGGCATAGGTGTAGTCGATCTTGAAGGGCTGGGTGAAGGAGGCCAGGTTGATGAACTTGATCGTCCCGTGATCGGCACTGGTGATCTCGTAGTGGGTACCGAGGGTCAGCGTGGCCGGTGAGCCGGCGGAATCCTTGACGACAATCGAGCTCAGCTTCTGCCTCAGGGTCTTGACGTAATCGCCGACCGCGACGGTCGGGAACACCTCGGCAACGACCGTGCTCCCGGTGATGGTGGAGCTCGCGCCGTAGAGGGCTAACGCCAAATTGTCCTTGTCGAACTCCTCGATCGTGAAGCTGAACTTGGCCGTCTTGCCGCGGATGATCCGCAGATCGACCAAGCGCTGGCCGGTCGTGGCTTCCTTGTGCTCGAGTACATCGGTCTCGAGCTGGACATTGAGAATCGGGCAGTTGCCCACGTGACGGAATACACCGGGGACGCCTGCCGCCGCGGTTGCGACGTAGACCTTCCCCTGGCCGGAAAAATACGGCATAGCGAATACCTCTCGGTTGGGTTAATTGATTTGTAGGGGCGCCCCTTGTGGGCGCCCTGTGTGTCGGGCAACCACAAGGGTTGCCCCTACAGTCCGTTTAATTGATGAGGGCTACGCCGCCCGTCTCTTCGGCTACGCCGATAGAGATGAGCCATGCGGCGCTGTCCTTGTCTTCGATGTTGACGATTTCGCCGGGGCCAAAGTCGGCGCCGGCATAGGTCAGGGTTTTCAGCAACGTGACGTACATGGTGATGTCCTCAGGGTAGGGGCGGCCCTTGTGGCCGCCCTAATTAATCGTGTTGGCCGCGGTTCGGTAGTGAATCGTGTAGCGCGTGGAGACGACCACTGCGTCGAGATCGCTCTCCACCATCAGCCATTGCGTGCCCTGCTCGCGCAGGAGCAAGCACAGTCCGCCGAGCGTCTGGTCTTCCATCACTTTCGCCTGCGCGCTGACCGCGTAGGCGTCAGCCGCTTGATCCGGCGTCTGGCCGCGGGCGATGACCTCTACCTGTACGTTGAGCTCGCGCTCGGAGAGATCGTTATTGCGCTTCGTGATCTGCTCTTCGGCCGGCTGGAGCACGATCGCCGGTCCCTCGGCGCGGGTAATGGCCGTGAGCCTGGAGCGGTAGGTCGTGATCCCCGGAATGGTCGCGAGCTTGACCCGCAGGGCCTCGATGATTTGCTCCCGCCGGCTAGCCATCGGTTATCACGGCGAAAACATGCCCGTGACCGCAAACCACATTATCAACAGGGCGATCAGCATCAGGGTCCCGGCCAAGCCAAGCATGCACAAAGATTCGCCGGCCAACACCGCGAAGCCAGTGAAAATAAAAAAGGCGCCGATGGCGCCTCGAACATAATGTATGACAGGCATAATCAGATCCCTTAATTTTTCCGCAGGCTCGCGCGCATGATCTGGCCATCCTCGAGGGCCGTGACCTCGCGCACCGTGTAGGCCGTGCCGGAGACCGTCACCGTCTCGGCCCCTTTGATCCCGACGAACTGATCCGCCCGGTAGGTGATTACGTACTCGCGCGAGAGCACCCGCCCGTCGACGAGCTCCTGATCCGGTGTATCGAGGATCACCTCGGCCGTCTGCTGTGCCCCGCCGCCCGAAGGCGTCCAGGTCGCGCTCGCGGCGAAATCGGCCGTAGAGAAGAAAGCGGCCAAGTTCTCGGAGAAGGCCATGGGGCTTACCCTTGGCTCGATCGAGATCTCGCCACCACGGGCGTCCTACGCGGCCTGTTTTGCGCCACGAGGGACTTTTTTGCGCTTCGGCGGCGGTGCGGCCACGCCATCGTCGGGCCCTGGTTCGGTGGCGAGCTCGGCATCGATCACCGGGAAAGGATCGTCTGGTCGGTCCCCGGCCGTCAGGGTGTAGGGGCAACCCTCGTGGTTGCCCTCTTCGGCGACGCTTTCAACAAGCGACTTCGGCAGCTCGCCTTCGTACTCGAAGATCTCCCCGCGCTTGAATGCCACGGGCGGATCGATGACCTCGTAACGGTTGCCCCCGCACGGTTTCAGCCGGTGCAGGCGCGCCCGGGCCTGGTGAGGTTCCAGGCCCAGGACACCCGCATGGATGTTGACCGAGGCAGCGATGACTCGGTAGTTAGCCATCAGGTTAACGTGACGAGGCAGGCCTTCTGCCAGTAGCCATAGCCGACGTTGCGGATAGCCTTGATCCCGTAGAGGTGGCGATCGTTCTTGAACTCCTCCTCGGAGCCCTCGGCGATAGCGTCCACCGTGATCCCCTCTTCTTCCTGGCGGATGAAGGGCGCCACCGAGCCGTCGGCGCGGAACACCGCAAGCTTCGTGGTCCAGGTCAAGCGCGGATTGACCGCCAATGCGATCTGGAATCCGGCCATCGAGGAGAGCGTCAGGATGGTGTTGGAGCGTGAGGTCGAGGCATCGACGATGATGCTGCTGCCAAGCGCCGCGGCGGCCGCCGACATGAACGGCACCGGCACCATGACGAGGAATTTCTGAGCGTTCTCGTTCATGGGCTCGCCCTGGTCGTCCTTGAACCCGATGATCTGTTGGACGCCCTTGAGGATCGCCGTTTCCATCTCGCCCGTGGTGGGCGCGGTGGTCGTGGTGACATCGACCGCGATGTCGTTGTCCTGCGTGCCGGAGTCGCCTTCGGAGTGATCGGTATCGAAAAAGAATTGGCCGTCGTAGCAGACCTTTGACTCGCCATCGAGGACGAGCTGATTGAGGAGCTTGGCCCAGTGGGCATTGGCCCGCTCGCTCTGCTCGTCGATGCGCACCATGATCTGGCCGGTCTTATCGCGCCGCAGCCAGTCCACCGGCACCTCGAGCGTGGACTCGTACTTCTTGTTGGCGATGACCATCCCGTTCTCACGGAAGCCTTTCGCCTGGCGGCCGCCGATCCACTCGCGCATTGCCGGGGCCTGGCCCAGCCATTTGTAGTTCTCCGACTCCTGGTCGGATTGGAACAGCATCGACACTTGCGGGACCCAGGTATTGCCGAGGTTCTGCTCGAGCCGAGCGTAAAATTCGCCGATGATGGCTCGGCTGCCTAGTGATTTTGCACCCATGGTGTAAGTCCTCTATTCCTTGTGTTTGGGTTGAATTACTTCTGCATCGCGATCAGTGCGTTGACCTTCGCGGCCAGCGAGGCGACCGTGTTTTCGATGGTCGCTTCGGTGTAGGTGCCCTCGATAGCCGCGAGCGTGTTGGACGCGGTGCCGCCCGAGTTGTCGGTGAGCGGCGTGATAAGCCCAGCCGCCCCGCGGACCGCAGAGAATGCGATCACGCCCGAGCCGGTGGCGATCCACCGCACCACCCGCCCGATGTGGCTGTTGCTGCCCGCGGTCAGGGTGAAGGTGTCGTCATCGGAGGCATAGACGGGCTTACCGACATCGGTGATCGCAAGCGAGGTGATGGGGAGCACCAGCTCGCCCTCTTTCTTGACCTTGACGGTCTTGTCACTGGCGGCCCCGGCGGAGTTGTCGACGTTCTCGACGGCGAAGCCGCGGAAGGGATCGCCCGCGACCAGCGGCCGGGCAATGCCTGAGCCGTTGTCTCCGACGGCCGCGCCTTCGTAGATGATGTCCGCGGCGACGACGGGTAGTTCGTTTACATCCCCGAGCTCGTAGGCGCGGGGCTTGTCTACTGCGAGTGTGGTCATATGGTTCTCCTAGAAATAAAAAACCCGCCGAGGCGGGTGTTAATCGGATTCTGTAACAGGGCGCCCACAAGAGGCGCCCCTACACATGGGCCGGCCTGTAGCCTGTAGGGGCAACCCTTGTGGTTGCCCTTACCGTGGATTGCCCGATGGTTAGCCCCGGCGCAATACCTTGGCCGTGCCAGCTGCTTCCGCCTTGCTCCAGGCGAGATAGGCCTTGAAATTATCGCGGAACTCGCCCCGCAATTCGGGATCGCGCTCCCAGGCGCGCTTGCAGCGCTCCTCGAGCGGCAGGCTCGCGTCAGCCGCCTCGCCGGAAACCGGCGCGACCGCATGCGGCACTGACTTCGGCGCATCGGCTGCGATGGCTTGGAGCCGGGCGTCGCGCTTGACCTTTTCGGCTTCTATGACGCGGCCGGCGGCGTCAGGCCCGCTGGTCTTGCCGTCGAACATCAGCGCCTCGATGAGCGCCTCGTGGCCCGGCAGGGACACTGCCTTGACGGCCTGGATGCGCCCACGCTCGATCTCGGCCCCGGCATCGAGGCCCTCGGTCAAGCCCTGCTTTAATCCCTCTGTGCGGCCCTCCTCGAGGAGAGCGGCGAGCAATTCGGGGTGGTTGGTCGCGACAAATTCGCGGGTCATCCGCTCCGGGTGATCTGCGGCAGGCGCCACCGACGCCTGGTCGTTATTCGTTGCCATAAGTTTTCCTCGTAAGTTTGATTTGCCGGTCAATCCGGCGATGACTTTTTCCAATGACCCCATCTCGTCGGCGAGGCCCGCGCGGACGGCGCTCGCGCCGACCATCACGCCCCCTTGACCGAAGTGCGCTAACACGTGCTCGACCTTGACCCCGCGATAGGCGGCCACCTTTTCCACGAACACCTGGGCGATGTCGTCTATCACCGTTTGCAGCTCGGCGCGGCCTGCCTCGGTATCGAGATCGGGGCGCTTCTTCGGGGACTGCGAGGAGACGATTTCGATGGTGTTGTCTTGCTTCCCGCGGCGCAACGTCGCGACCACCCCCACCGATCCGGCGCTGGCGGTGTCCCGCATGACGACGCGCCCGGCGGCGCTCGCGATCCAGTAGGCGGCCGAGGCCCCGAGGTCGGAGATGTACGACACGACGGGCTTGCTCGCCGCGCGGACCTGCTCGGCGAATTCCGAGATCCCGGCCACCTGCCCGCCCGGAGAGTCGATTTCAAGCACGACACCCCGGATATCGGGGTTATCGATCGCGGCCCGGAAGTCGGCCGCCAGGACCTCGACCGAGGTCGCGCCGGAAATTTCCGTGAACAGATTCGCGTAGCGGAAGACCGGCCCCGTCACCGGGATCACGGCCACCCCGTCGCGGTGTGTCACCGTGCGGGTGTTCTGGAGCGGGCGGCCGAGCTTGTCGGCGACCGCCTCGGGAGACTCGTTCTCGCCCCGCGCAATGGCGAGGATTTGCTCGAGCACCTCGGGGCAAATTGCCCAGTGCTGAGCTAGCACGAAATCTAAAATGCGTCGATGTTCCATATCAGCCTCCAGATAGCCGAGACGGTGGTCCGAAATCCGCCCGCGCCCTGGGTAGGGCTCGAGGTCCACGCCGTCAAGTTCCGGAACCTTGGTGTAATCGACTCGACCGGCCTGCGGGGTGCGCTGGTGTTTCACCCCCGCGCCGTAGCAGCTCTCTGCCTTTGCCAGCTCGATAATCTTGGCCTTCGCGGCATCGATTGCCGCGCTGGCTTCGAGCCACGCTGCCGCGGCCTTCTTCCACGCTGCGTCGCGTCGTTCTTTCATTCTTGGGCCTCGCTAAATAAAAAACCCGCGTCGGCGGGCTCAGTAAAATAATCCTTGACATTGTGCGCGCTAGCGGCCGCATGCCGCGGCCTCATTGATGCGCTCATCGCGGATCCGACTCGGACCGTCCCGATCCCGGGACCGCCGGGTGTGGCGGCTCACAGCCGTTGCGGCGCCGCGCTCTGGCGGGAGCTACACCGCTGGGGCAAGACCCCGGTCGTCACCGATCCCGAGCGCTGCCCGCCGGAGCCCTGGGTCGCGGTGGCGCTGGATGCGGGGATCACCCAGCACATGGACGCGACGGAATGGCTCGGTGACTTCGAGCGCTGCCTAGCGTGGGCATTCCGGCTTAGCCGCGATGAAGCTGCTCACCACGACTGAGGCCGCCGTGGCCCTCAAGCTCTCCCCCTCGCAGACGCGGCGGCTGGCGGCTGCCGGGCGCATTCCCGGCGCCGAATTAAGGGGCCGCGATTGGTGGTATCGCCAGCCGCTCAAAATTCTGCCCCCGGATCGGCCGAAGGGTTGGCCGAGGAAAGAAGTATCGCGGTAGCGTTTATTTCGATTCAGGGTTACTCGGCGCGAGCGCCCCGATGGCGCCGGCGACGGCCAGGCCGGCGGCCACGATGGCGTCCGCTTGCTCGGGGGAGATCCCGACCCCGAGACTGGTCAAGAGCAGGACCAGGCCCCTCCAACTGGACGGTTCTTTAAGCCGCGCTCGCAAGTACCGTTTGATGACGTCCATTCCTAAGCTGCCTCCTCTTCAGGCGTCTCCTGTGCCGCCGGCGCGGGCAGCGCGACGAGCCCGCCGTCCTGCCGGAGCTTGTGTTCTTTCACCCGCTGGGCGTGTTTCGTCTCCCAGTCACCGCCGTCGTGGAGCATGGTCTCCTCGGCCAAGGTCGAAATCCCGAGCTCGACGCGTTCGCGTGCGGCGCCGACCTCCTTCAAGGGGTCGATCGCTCCCGGTCCATCGCCGACCCACTGGGAGCCGAGCCAGGCATGGCGCAGCATGGGATCGTCGAAGAAGCCCGGCGCATCGATGCGCCCGCGCGCCACGGCCTCATCCATCCAAGTCTCGTAGATCGGCTGGCAAAGATCGGTCGCGAGCCAGTCCCGGCGGCAGCGGAAAAACGCCCAGGCTTCGAGAAGCGCCGCGCGGGCGGCCGAATACGAGCTCGTGTAATGCTTGATCAACACCTCGTAGGGCAGCTCGAGCCCCATCCCGATCTGGCGGACTTATGGCTTGGGATGCAGATGGACTACGACCTGGCGCAGGCCGAAAAGCACGCCTCGCGGCTGAAGGTCATGAAGGTGTGGCCGCAGGCCGCGCGGCCGTGACCGATCGCTTCAAACCACCCGCCCCGGTGTATCGCCCCTGCGTTCTTTGCGGCCGCAAGCATCGGATGCGGCCGGACGGGAGTTCTAAGACCGGCGAGACTCTCACGGAGGAGCGGGTGCTGAGCGAATACGTCAGGGTGCCGGCCGGCACCTTGATCTGCTTTGGCTGCCGGCGGCCGCCGGTTTCCTGATCTTCGCTGCGTTTAAGCATGGGTATGCCCGTGTCGGTCGGGCACGCCTGTTGACAAACGTACATACATAAGTGCATACTAGATTATGAGCATCGTTGCGGGATTTGAATGGGATACGGGGAACCGGGCCAAGTGTGAGGAGCACGGCGTTTCCATTGCTGAGATCGAAGGGCTGTTCCGCGACGGGCCGGCTGTTTACGCCGATCCCAACCACTCCTTGGAGGAACAGCGCCTGCGAGCCATCGGCACGACGAAAGCCGGGCGATGGCTGTTGGTTGCGTTCACGCTCCGGCAGCACGGCGACAACACCCTGATCCGGCCCATCAGCGCCCGCTACATGCACCAACGAGAGGTAGACCACTATGAACGACAAACGTAAAAAACTGAAGAAGTTGCCGCTCCTGAGAACGGACAAGGCAGCCGAGCGCTTCATCGAAGAGGCGGACCTGACCGACTATGACCTGTCCGGTTTCAAGCCAGTGCGGTTCGAGTTCGAGAAAAAGGACGCGCGGGTCAACATGCGCCTGCCGGAGCCGTTGCTTACTGCCGTGAAAGAGCACGCGAGGAAGCGCGGCATTCCTTATCAGCGGTTCATCCGTGAGGCTCTGGAACAGGCCGTGACGACTTGAGCCCACGCCGCCCGCCGGCGCCCTGATTTGCTTCTACTGCCGGCGGTAGTCGCGCCGGCGGCCTTGCCGTCGTCTTAGGCGGCTGGGCACGGCCTCGTGCTCTCTCGTCATATCAACCCCGTAGGCTGAATTGAATACTTACCGGCAGGCGGGCCGGTGGCTTTGTCGTAAGCCGGGGGCCTGTCACCGCCTGGCCGGTTCCTTTTCTTTTGTAATGTATTGATCTGAATAATGAAGATCACCTTCGTGATCACCTTCTAATTTCCTCAGCCAGCCGGACGATCAGTTATGGCCGTTTCCGGCCTAGCCGGTAGATCACTTTAGTGTGCCAAAACACAAGCCGAGGCTAAGCGGCGGCCGTCCGGCCGCCTCGATTGATGGGAAAACGCGCTTCGATCACCGGCAAAAAGTGCACGCCAGGGCGCCGCAAAAGGTGTTAGACGGCAGCAGGCCAAGCGGGGCCTATAGAGGGGTGGGCCTCGAAGAAAAAAACCGAAAGGAACGGAACGGGACGCGCCGCTTACGGCGCTTGCGCGAGCTTAACGAGATCGAATAATTGCTCTGCGGACAACTCGGGGTGCTTGGCGCGAAGCTCCTTAAGGATGTGGGTGGCGTTTTTCTTTGCCTTGCGGAAAAACGTCTGTGCTCTTTTCTTGAGCGCATTCGCGGCCTTGATGGCGGCCTTCCGTACTCGCTTGAATAAGCGCTGCGCGGCGCGCCGTCGCTCGTGGTTGAGCCACCCCAGCATGCCCACCCTGGCGAAAACCACATCGAGGATCACGCGAATGGCGGGTAAACAAGTCCACGTGCCGTCTGGTTGCGGAATGCGCTGCTGTGTCGATGTCACGAGGCCGGCCTTTATCAGATCGCGCATCGCACGGTAGAAGCGCGCCGAGAGCAGCTCGTTTATTTTCAGCAGCTCCGCAGTCAGCCGGCCGGTCAGCGTGCCGTCGTCGTTGTAGTCGCCGACGCGCATGCAAACCAGTTGCATGAATTCGAGCAGCGAGTCGAGCGCCCGCATGCAGGCCCGGCGGCGCTGCTTGTATTGCACGCGGTTGCCGCCTCGGATCTTGGCTAGCTCAGGGAATACCGCGAGTGGGTCGTCCTCATATTTTTTAATCCGCCGCCTAGTCTCGTCGAGGATCTTCGGGATGCCGCGCTGCGAGCGGATGAAAGGAATGCCGGCGAATAGATCCTTGCCGTGCATCTCACGCGATCCGGCCGGGGGGCAGCACGGCAGGCTTGCCGGTTAAATCGAGGAGCGGGAAGTCCGTTGGTACGGGCGGAAGGCTGTCCATGCCGCGGAACATGTGCGCCAGGATTTGTGCGCGGTCGAGCTCGGTCTTGCTGCGCGCGTAAGTCGTCGTCACTCCTGCCTTGCAGTCACGCATCGCCAGGACAAGGGCGCGCACGAGCCGATATTTCTCGTCATCAGGTAGGGCGAGGAAACGAACACCCTCAGCCTTATTGATTACTCCGGTGCTTCCGTCATGGAAGTCGATAAACGCGCCGTCGTATCTGCTGGTCGAGCCGACGGAGCTGATGAACTTGATCAGGTACTTGGTTTCCCGCTCCACGGTCCACGGGCGCTTCTTCGCGCTCACTTTCGCCCCGCCCTGCGGCTCGGATGGCGCCGCCGCGTCTCCTTCCGCCGCGCCCGCCGCGTGAGCTTATCCCTGCGCTTCGATCTCATGGCCTTTGCGTCACGCTAGGACTCCAAAAAAGCCCGGCCGCGGACAACACCGCAGCTGGACCGCGGCCGGGCGAAAAGCGCGGCCAATCGGCTGGGGGGCCGGGAGGGTGGCCGCGCAACTGGGGGACGTGGGGGAGGGGAGGGCGCCGGGATCTATTGTCCGGCGCCGGAAGCGTGGTATGCTTAAACCGCATAGGCTTTTTCATCTATTTGCCCTCCCGGCGATGGGTGGCGGAGTTTGTGTTCATGAGCCTTTTGCCGGTTTCATGATCCTGTGTAGAGCGATCCATGTACTGCGGCAGCCGGTTTGTCCGATCGGCTGCCGCTTCTATTTCTGCCCCACGCTCCGCCCGCAGTCCGATGACCGTGGTTCGGTAGGCGCGTAGCGAAATTTTGTTGGGCCCCCGGCGGCAGCACCCGTAAATTTCCTCCCCTCTCGTTAATTCGCCCGGGCGTTTCGCGCCTTCGGGGCAGGGTTCTGATGCATACTATTTGACAAATATTCAAATAATTCAAGGTATCGTCTAAGGAGGGACGCTATGTCGTTGCTCATCAGGGATGAAACATGGACGTGTTGCACGAGATCGAAGCGCTGCTCGCGCGCGCCCGGCGGGGCGGAAACCCGCATCGGATCAAGGCTGCCATCGAAAAAGTCATCACGGAGGAGCTGCCGCGGCTACGGCAACCCCGCAAGGCTCGCTCGCACCTCGAGGCCGTGCGGCGGTTCGCCGGAAATCGGCGGCTGACCGAGATTTCCGAGGTCGCCTGGGACTATCGCGCCGCCCACCAACATCTCAGCACCGCGACTTGCAACTGGCGTATCGCCTGGTTGAGGCGCATCGCCCGGCTGGCTCACCGGCAATGGGGATGGCTCGCGCGTCCGATTTACATCTCGCTCCATCCCGAACACAACGCCCGGCACCGCTATCTGACGCTCGCCGAGGTCGAACGCCTACTCGATGCCTGCGATCACCGCCCAACGCGCGATGCGGTGCTGTTGGCGGTTTACACCGGCATGCGTCAGGGGGAGATCTTCGCGCTCGACCGAACGAACGTTCGGGGAGATTGCCTATCGCTGCCGGATCGGGATTCGAAGAACCGGGATCCCCGACTCATCCCGATCCTGCCCGCGATGATTGATACCGTCGCGCGTCTGCCCCTGCCATGCAAGGCCCGCACGATGTACGATTATTTCAAGCGCGCCTGCCGACGAGCGAAATTAGAGGATCTGCGCTTTCACGACCTGCGCCACACGACAGCGAGCCTCTTGGTCAACGCCGGCCATAGCATCAAGATCGTGCAGGAGGTGTTGGGCCACCGCTCCGTCCAGGCCGCGAACCGCTACGCGCACCTGAGCATTGAGACCAAGCGCGCGGCGTTGGAGCGGGTGTTTGGAAGCTAGGCCTCGCTAGAGTCCCGGAGTTTTGGATAGTAGGTGCCGCAGCCGAAGCAACGCCAGCCGGTCTTCGATTTCCGCAGCTCCACGCGATGGCCTTCCTTGCGACATTGAGTGCAGTAGTGCAAACCGGTGTGGCGATCGATGTAGGTGCCGCTCAGTTCGTCGAACTGAGGCCTCGGAACCGTCCAAATAAGCCAGAGCGCCAACCCAAAATAGGCCGCCAGAAGCGCAATGAAGGCGCGCACGATCCAGATCGAATCGACGGTCACAACCCAGGAAACCAGGAAATCTTCCACCAAGAACACGGCAGAAAGGATGGACGCAAGGGTAGCTGTCGCGGCCCATTCTAAGGCGCGGTCTTTGAGTTTGGCAAAGAACTGCGCGAAGCCCTCGCGCAGTCGAGCGCGCATCGCGCGTGCGCCCGAAGCTCAGGCCGCTACGCGCTGTGGTCGCTTGAACTTGCGCTTCTCTGGATAGAGCTTGGCGATAAGTTTGGAGGGCACTCCGGTGTGCTTACCCACCGGCTTCGGATCGGGACTGAGATTTTTAGGGAGATGGGGATCGTCCCTATCGAGCCACCCCGAGGGCAGGCCGATCGCCTGTTCGATCGTGCGCGCGCGGTAGTCGCCAAACTGGATCAAAGCGCTCAGGGCCGCATTTAGGTCTTGGGCACTTACCCCAGCCGCCCGCGCCAAGGCCGCCTGAAACCCACTGTAGCGCTCGACGATGACGCGCATGAGCCGGCGCCGCCGGTGATCCTGTAACTCTTTACGTTGGGCTCTGACTTCCTTTCTCACGCGGTCCCTGATAGTTGCGTCGTACATCTCTCTCACCTCCGAATGGGGTGAGCCGGAAGCCGAAACCCACAGCGGTTTTCAAGACCGCCGCTTTCGACCGCTCAGCCACCTCTCCTCGCGCCAGCATAACCGAAAGCCCGCGGCGCACGAATACCTGGCGGAGTTGCTTTTTTACTGCCTGTCAGTATCATGGGAGCGAACCTCACGCGCTTCTGTAAGTCTTAGTTAGGTGAGAAACCCTTTATCGATGGAGGACATCGTCTGATGAAAACGATTCAATACCCAGTAACCCAACCTACAACGTCGGTACTGGCGACCAATAAAGTAATTCGCAACACCTACGCCTTGTTGTCGCTGACCCTGCTGTTCAGCGCGATGACGGCAGGTTTGGCCATGGCCCTCAATTTTCCCTACCCCGGGGTCATAATTACCTTAATAGGCTACTTCGGGTTGCTGTTCTTGACAGTGAAGCTCAGAAACAGTGTGTGGGGGCTCGCGTCGGTCTTTGCGTTGACCGGCTTCATGGGCCTGACCCTCGGCCCGATCTTGAATGCCTATGTCAATCACTTCGCGAATGGCTCGCAGTTGGTCATGATGGCGATGGGCGGCACCGGCCTCACCTTCGTGGGCCTCTCCGGCTACGCGCTTACTACGCGCAAGGACTTTAGTTTCATGGGCGGTTTCCTCATGGCAGGCGTGTTGATCGCTTTTTTGGCCGGTTTGGGCGCGATCTTTTTCTCGCTCCCGGGGCTGGCGCTCGCGGTCTCTGCGATGTTCGTCGCCTTGATGGCCGGGATGATCCTCTATCAGACGAGCGAACTCATCCACGGAGGCGAAACCAATTACATCATGGCGACGGTGGGATTGTACGTATCGATTTACAATCTTTTCACCAGCTTGCTGCATTTGCTGGGCGTATTTTCCGGCGACGAATAACCACCCAAGCTTTAGGGTCCATGAAACCCCAGGATCGCAAGATCCCTGGGGTTTTTTATGCGATTTCCGTCATATCCCCCATATAGGGGTGCAATGCCTCGGGTACGCGAATGCGTCCCGTCGCGTCCTGATAGTTTTCCATGATCGCGACGAGGGTTCTGCCGACCGCGAGACCCGAGCCGTTTAAGGTGTGTAGAAACTCCGGTTTACCGGTTTCCGGGTTACGCCACCGCGCCTTGATCCTGCGGGCTTGGAAAGCCTCGAAGTTGCTGCAAGACGAAATCTCGCGGAATTGCTGTTGCCCTGGGAGCCACACTTCAAGGTCATAGGTCTTCGCCGCCGAAAAACTGAGATCCGCCGTGCATAGCGCCACCACCCGGTAGTGCAGTTCGAGCCGCTGTAGGATCACTTCCGCGTGCCGGGTCAACGCTTCCAAGGCATCATACGACGACACGGGCGGCACCAGTTGGACCAGCTCCACTTTCTCGAACTGGTGTTGCCGGATCATCCCGCGGGTATCTTTTCCGTACGAACCCGCCTCGCTGCGAAAGCACGGACTGTGACAGGCATAGCGCCGCGGTAGCTCCGCGGCCTCAAGGATCCGATCCTGGGCGAGATTGGTGACGGGAACCTCGGCGGTCGGGATCAAAAAAAAACCCGGTTCCGGAATCGCAAACAGATCTTGAGCGAACTTAGGAAGTTGCCCGGTGCCTTGCATGCTGCGGGCGTTGACCAGGTAGGGTACATAGACTTCGGTATAGCCGTGCTCGCGGATGTGCACGTCCAGCATGAACTGGATGAGAGCCCGGTGCATGCGCGCCAGCGATCCGGACAGCACCACGAAACGCGCGCTCGCAATGCGCGCGGCCGCTTCAAAATCCATGGCCCCGAGCCCGGTCCCTAGGTCAACATGGTCTTTGGGATCGAAGTCGCATTGGGGCGGATGACCCCAGCGGCGCACCTCCCGGTTGTCGTGCTCGCTCGTCCCGATGGGGACACTGGCATGGGGGCAATTCGGGATCAACAGGCTGAACGCCTCGATTTGACTTTGCACGCCGGCAAGTCTGATCTCCGCTTGCTTCAGCCGATCGCCGAGATCCGCCACTTCATCGAGCAGCCCCTGTGCGTCCTCGCCCCGCGCCTTTGCGAGGCCAATCGCCTTCGATTTGCTGTTGCGTTCTTGTTGCAGTTGCTGCGTGATGATTTGCAAGGACTTGCGCTCGGTTTCCAGTCCGCTATATTCCTCCGTGGCCAGCTCAAACCCGCGCGGCCGCAACGCCGCGGCGGTCTCACTTAGTCGGGTGCGCAATAGGTTGGGATCAAGCATCGCGTTAGGCGCTTCGAGCCACGCGCATTAGCGCGAGCGGACGCGCGTGCCGGAATCGTTTTTGATCCCCTCGGCGTTCGCGTCCAAGGCACGGAGGCGCTCGAGTTTCTGCCGGATCTGGATTTCAAGGCCACGATCCACCGGCTCGTAATAACGCCTGTCCTTAAGCGGTTCCGGCATATAGCTTGCGCCTGCCGCATAAGCCTCCGGCTCATCGTGAGAATACCGGTAGCCTTCTCCGTAACTCAGTGCCTTCATCAAGCGCGTGGGAGCATTCCGCAGGTGTAATGGCACTTCGAGCGATCCCGACTGCGTCACATCTTCCTTCGCCAGGTTCAATGCCTTGTACACGGCATTGCTTTTCGGGGCGCAGGCGAGATAAACGATCGCTTGAGCGATCGCAAGCTCGCCCTCCGGGCTTCCCAGGCGCTCTTGCGTTTCCCAGGCATCGAGCGCGAGCCGCAGCGCCCGCGGATCGGCATTACCGATGTCTTCGGAGGCCATGCGCACGACCCGGCGCGCGATATAAAGCGGATCGCAGCCGCCATCGAGCATGCGAACGAGCCAGTACAGAGATGCGTCCGGGGCCGATCCGCGTACCGCCTTATTCAGCGCGGAGATCTGATCATAGAACGCATCGCCTCCTTTGTCGAAGCGCCTTAGCGCGCCGCTTCCGATCACTTGTTTCAAAAGCGCCGCGTCGATGGCGCCGGTCTCAGTGAGATCCGCGGCGATTTCGAGAAGATTCAGCGCCCGTCTCGCATCACCATCGGCCACGGCTGCCAGTTGGTCCCGAAGCTCGGCCGCCATCGTCAGTCGCCGCTCACCAACGCCATGTATGTTATCCGTGAGCGCTCGATCGATGAGGGCGCGAATGGCATCAAGCGCAAGGGGTTTGAGCACGTAAACCCGCAGGCGTGAGAGGAGCGCGTTATTCAGCTCGAAAGAAGGGTTCTCGGTGGTCGCGCCGATGAAGGTTACCGTGCCGTCTTCGACAAAAGGCAGGAAGGCGTCCTGCTGTGACTTATTGAAGCGATGCGCTTCATCGACGAAAAGCACGGTTCCCCTGCCCTCGGCCTCACGCAAGGCGCGGGCTTCGTCGATGGCCGCGCGGATCTCCTTGACACCCGCCAACACGGCGGAGATGCAGAGAAACAAGGCATCCGCATGACATGCAACGAGCTTCGCCAAGGTGGTCTTGCCGGTCCCCGGGGGTCCCCAGAAGACCATCGAATGCAAACGCCCCGACTCGATCGCGAGCCGTAACGGTTTCCCCGAAGCGAGTATATGCTCTTGACCGGCAACGGCGTCGATGTGCCGGGGCCGCATGCGGTCCGCCAGTGGCCGGGGCGCTAACATCATCGCCGGCGATCGCAGTACCAGGTTACCGGCGTTAGGATAGACGTTTCACAGGTTTTCGGCCGCATCGATGACATCGACCCCCGGAGGGGGCGTAAACACGAACAACGACGGTTCGATCGCTGCATTCCGATTTTGCGTCACAAATCTGATGCGTGTGGTTTGACCAAAATTGTCGCGCAATTCCATCAGCCGCAGCATCGAGCCCTCGAAACCCAGTTGGATCCCGGTGTATTGGCCTTCGTCGCGTTTCGGCTGCAGATGGAGGACCTTTATCCCGCCCTGCTCGCCACGCTCAGTGACGACGAATTCCTCCTTCGGGTCCACCTTGCCCCCGAGCAACAAGGCAGGCGTGCTGCCCAGCGCCGTACCGAGCGGTTTGACGGTCACCTGCTCCAAGTCCTTATCGTAGATCCATACGCGCTGCCCGTCACCCACGATCGACTGTTGATAAGGACGATCGTATTCCCAGCGAAACTTACCGGGCCGATGAAGGTAGAATGTGCCGTGTGAGCGCTCGCGGGTGACGCCGCTTTCGTCGATCAGCTCTTGCTCGAACGCCGCTTTGAGCGTGATGAGGCCTTCCAGATAGCGGCTAAGTAATGTCCCTTCATTGCCAGCCTCTACCGTGGCCATCCATAGCCCGGTGAGGAGCGCGAGCACAAGGCTGTAACGCATTCTTTTTCCGCGGAAAGCCGGCCGAAATGCTTAATCTTTGGGCGGCGGAGGAGCCAAGACTTCGCGAAAGCCATTCGATTGGAGCGCCCCGACGACACCGCTGCGTTCCATCTCCTCGATCATCCGCGCTGCCCGGTTATACCCAATCTTAAGACGCCGTTGTACGCCGGAGACCGAAGCGCGGCGGGTCTCGGTCACGAAATGCACCGCCTCGTCATAGAGATCATCGACGTCGCCATTCTCATCGATAACGCCCGCAAAGTCGCCATCCGCCGCTTCGTCATCGCCGCGGAGGATGTCGCTCACGTAATCGGGCGTACCGCTGTGCTTCAGATGCGCGACCACCTTATGCACTTCCTGATCGGACACGAAGGCGCCATGCACCCTGACCGGAACCCCGGTGCCTGGAGGTAGATACAGCATGTCGCCGTGTCCGAGCAGACTCTCCGCGCCCATCTGATCGAGAATCGTGCGCGAATCGATGCGCGATGACACTTGAAACGCGATCCGGCTCGGAATATTGGCCTTGATGAGCCCGGTGATCACATCTACCGATGGGCGCTGCGTGGCCAGAATCAGGTGTATCCCGGAGGCACGGGCTTTTTGCGCCAGCCGCGCGATCAGCTCTTCGACTTTCTTGCCGACGGTCATCATCATGTCGGCCAGCTCATCGACGATGACCACGATATTGGGTAAGGCCGCGAGCGTCTCTTCGTCCGATTTATCGCCGAAAAACGGGTTCGGCAACGGTTCGCCCAGGACGATTGCCTCTTTCACCTTGCGGTTGTAGCCGCTCAGGTTGCGCACGCCGAGCGTGGCCATCAGCCGGTAGCGGCGCTCCATCTCCGCGACGCACCAACGCAAGGCGTTGGCCGCCTCCTTCATGTCGGTCACGACCGGGGCTAGCAACGAGGGGATCCCTTCGTAGACGGAAAGCTCCAGCATCTTGGGATCGATCATGATGAGCCGCACGTCCTTGGCTGGCGCTTTGTACAGCAGGCTCAAGATCATCGCATTCAAGGCCACCGATTTACCCGCTCCGGTCGTTCCCGCGACCAGCAGGTGGGGCATGCGCCCGAGATCGACGATCACCGGCTTTCCGCCGATGTCCTTGCCGAGCGCGAGTGTCAATGCCGATTGATTGGCTTCGTATTCCTGTGAGCTTAGGATCTCGCGCAGACTAACCAGTTCCCGCTGGTGATTGGGGATTTCAAGGCCGATCACGGACTTACCGGGGATCACCTCAACCACCCGAACGCTCACGGTGGAGAGCGAGCGCGCCAGATCCCGGGAGAGGCTCGTGACGCGCGCGGCTTTCATGCCCGGGGCGGGTTGCAGTTCGAAGCGGGTGATCACCGGTCCGGGGTGCACGGCCACCACGCTGACCTCGATCCCGAAGTCGAGCAGTTTGAGCTCCACCTGGCGCGACATCGCCGCGAGCGTTTCGATAGAAAATCCTCCTTTCGGCGAAGGCGGAGGATCGAGCAGTGCGATCGGGGGCAGATGCGTATTCGGTGCATCGAAAAACGAGGTTTGTCGCTCTTTGAGCAGGGGCGGCGTCGCGAGCGGCGGCGGGGAGGGTTCAATGCGCGACTTCGGACGCTCCGCGATCTTGACGATCTGCTCTTCGTAGACCGCCTCACGCGCCTTGCGCGCCTGCATCCCGGAGGCGCGGTCGGTCACGGCCGCCGCGGCGCGCCGTCCCATCGCCACTATGCAAAGCATGCCGATTCCGACCGTGTCCATGAGCCAGAACCACGATAAGCCGGTCAACAAAGTCACCCCGGTCAGGAACATGGCCAGCATCAGCACCGTGGCGCCGAGGGAGCCGAAGATCTCCGTGGCTTCTTTCCCGACCACGTTGCCGACGAATCCGGCGCCGCGGGATGGGAAACTTCCGGCCGCATCAAAATGGATCCAAATCAAGCCGCAGCCCACGGTCACCATGAGCAACAAGCCGACAAAGCGCGTGAGCCCATGCACATAATCGGCGACGCCGTGATTGTTCAGACCACGAAAAATCAGCCAGGCCGTAAATGCCACACTGGCCGGTAGGAGATAGCCCAGGTAGCCGAAGAGGTGAAAGGCGATGTCCGCGAACCATGCTCCAACCATACCTCCCCGGTTCAAAATGATCTCTTCTCGCCCGGTGTGGGTCCAGCCAGGATCCGCGGGATGGTAGGAAATTAAGGCCGTGAACAAGAAAACCGCGAGGGCAACCAGCGCCAGTACCCCACCCTCTTTGAGGTGCCGGAGGACCGGGCCGGCGATATAGAACGCCGGCGCCGCTTTTTTCCGAATTGCTTGAGTCACGTAGTAAAAGAAGTCTATTCAAACATTATGATAACATATTGTATTTAAGCTCCTCTCGTCCATCGTTAATCTTCCAATAGCGGGACGGCATACTCTGCTAGTATCGTTCGGATCCGCCCACGGTGTTTGTCGATGAGCGCTTGGATCTGTTGCTTCCAGTCCTTCTCGCCGAAACGCACCGCCATGGCAATACTGAAGTCGAATTTAATTCCGGGTTCCGAGCGCATAGGGATGACGACAACCTCGGGGGATCGCACTCGCTTAGCGAAGTAACCGGCAATCGGTCCCCAAACGAAGGTGAGATTGATTTTGTCGTTGACGAGGTCCTTCTCGATGATCTCGCCGGGATAGGCACGGGCATCACCCGACATGATTTGGTATGGAATGATGTTTTCCATCATGTCGTTCTTGATGAGCCACATGGCCGCCGGACTCCGGTCGAAGAGGCCGATCCGTAAGGCCTTTTTGCGTTCAACCGGGAGCTTGACGAGGTCCTCTTGAGACTTGACGTCATCCCATCCCCGGCCTTTGACATAGACCATGGTCCAGGTTGAACGGTAATAGGGCTTGGTCGTGGCCGCAAGCTCAAAGTTCGCGGGTACGCCCATCACGATGTCGCACTTGTACCGCCCGTCGGCCGCATCATTGCTTCTCAGGGTGTTGCGAATAAAGCCGATCCGCTGCGGAAACCAGGTGTATTCCAGGGGGAGTTTAAGATCGCCGGCGAAGAGGTGCGCGATCTTGTTCTCGAAGCCTTGCTGCTCCTTGTTCGAGCTCGGCAAGCTGTAGGGATCCGCACAGACCCGAAAGGCCGCGCGCGTTACCGATTCCTCGGCGCCAACCGCATCGGCACCCAACAGGCCACCCAAGAGCAGGACGAGCTTAACTGGAAGGCACCGACTAGCGGCGGAATCGTTTTTCATTTCTCTCACCGATAATTATATCTACTATTATTGCCGGCTCGGAAGCACTGACTACGAAAGCAATTGGGCCTGGTAAATCAGGCCCAATCGCAAGCGTGCGGACGAGAACCGGAGCAGGCCCTCGCCATCTTAAGAACCAGCGCTATTCGCCGCCACGCGCCTTTATCTCCTCATCAAGCTGCCGGATAGTACGCCCGATCATGCTCTTGTTCTCGGGGTGGCTGTGAATCTGTTCTAGATTGGTGGGTTCACCGACGACCACGGCGCCGTTCATCCCCAACGCCGTATGCGGGCTGCATTTGTAAACATACACGCCTTCTTTATCCAAGGTCACGGCCAGATCTTCGCCCATCGCCGACTTCCAGCCTTTCGCCCCTTCGGGGATCATGCCATCGAGAGTCACAGAGTCGTGCCCGACCATGGCGGAAAACCTCACCGTATCGCCCGGTTTGACGAAGACCACGGCGGGTTCAAACTTCGTCTGCAAGGCCTTGATCTCTACCGTGTCTCCGGCGAGCACGTTAGCCGATAACACCAGCCCAGAGACGGCTAACCCGGCAATAAGCGTTTTATTGATCTGCATGCTTTATTTCTCCAATTTTCTATTACAAAGTTCTCACCAGCCCTGGCGGGTTAAACAGGCTTGTGCATCCTGGCATTGCCACCACCTTCGACGTACCGTCGGCCGCAAAGTTCAAGCGTCACGCGGACACGAAAGACCGCTACGTAGTCGATTCGTTCAGCACTGTCAATGAATCGGCGTTGCTTATCTCCTCCGGGAACAACCACGGCGCATCCTGACGGCGCCGCTTCTCGTAGGCGCGAATGCGCTCGGCCGTTTGCAGCGTGATGCCGATATCATCCAGACCTTCCATTAACCGCCGCTTAATGACCGGGTCGATGCTGAAGCCGATAACTCGTTGCTCCATCGTAACGAGCTTCTGCGCCTCGAGATCCACAGTGAGCTTATAGCCGGGCGCGCGCAAGACATCCTGGAATAACCGGTCTATCGTTGCATGCGCGAGCATGACTGCTAATAGACCGTTCGTGTGGGCGTTGCTGAAGAAGATATCCGCGAAGCTCGGCGCGATCACGCAGCGGATCCCGAAGTCCAACAGCGCCCATACCGCGTGCTCGCGCGAGGACCCGCAGCCGAAGTTGTCCCGCGCCAGGAGAATTTCAGCTCCGCGATAGCGCTCATGATTCAGCACGAAATCCGGATTCAATGGCCGATGGGCGCAGTCCTGGCCCGGCTCAACCCGATCGAGATAGCGCCATTCGTCGAAGAGGTTCGGTCCGAATCCGGTTCGGTGGATCGATTTCAAGAACTGTTTCGGTATGATCGCGTCGGTGTCGACGTTGTGGCGATCGAGCGGCGCGACCAGCCCCGTCAGTTTGTTAAACGGTTCCATGTCCCCCACCTGGCAAAATATCCAACGCTGGTTCCACGCCGCCCCATTGGCTTTCAGAATTCCCGTACATCGACAAAATGTCCGAAGATCGCCGCCGCGGCAGCCATCGGCGGACTCACCAGATGAGTCCGTCCGCCGGCGCCCTGCCGGCCTTCGAAATTCCTGTTCGAGGTCGAAGCGCAACGCTCGCCCGGTGACAATCGGTCCGGATTCATCCCCAAGCACATCGAGCAGCCCGCCTCGCGCCATTCAAACCCGGCCTCGATGAACACTCGATCCAGACCTTCTTGCTCGGCTTGCTTGCGCACGAGCCCCGAACCCGGCACCACCAGAGCTTGCATGATATTCGCTGCGAGGCGCTTACCGCGCACGACCTCGGCGGCGGCGCGCAAGTCCTCGATGCGCGAATTGGTGCACGACCCGATGAACACCTTATCCAAGGGAATATCGGTGATCGGGACATTCGCTTGCAAGCCCATGTAGGCCAGCGCCTTGACCATACCGTCGCGCTTGACGGGATCGCTCTCAGCCCCAGGGTCCGGGACCCGCCCATCGACGGATGCAACCATCTCCGGGGAGGTGCCCCAGGACACTTGAGGCTGGATGCCGCGGGCATCGATTTCGACCACACGGTCGAACCCGGCGCCGGGATCGGAACGCAAATCGCGCCAGGCGGCGATAGCCTGATCCCAGAGCCCCCCCGTGGGCGCCATCGGACGGTCCGCGAGGTAATCGATCGTCGTCTCGTCCACCGCGATAAGCCCGGCTCGCGCGCCTGCTTCGATGCTCATATTACACACCGTCATACGCGCTTCCATCGAGAGCGCGCGGATCGCGGCGCCGGAAAACTCGATGGTGTGCCCTGTGCCGCCCGCCGTGCCGATTCGTCCGATGACCGCGAGGATCATGTCCTTGGCGGTCACGCCGCGGCCGAGCGCGCCGTTGATCCGAACCATCATATTGCGCGATTTCTTGAGGATCAAACATTGTGTCGCCAGGACATGCTCGACCTCGGAGGTGCCGATGCCGAAAGCCAATGCCGCCAGAGCACCGTGCGTGGAGGTATGCGAGTCGCCGCACACGATGCTCATGCCGGGCAAGGAAAACCCCTGTTCCGGCCCGATCACGTGCACGATCCCTTGACGGACGTCGCTCATCTTGAACTGGCGGATACCGAAGCTTGCACAGTTGTGATCCAAGGTTTCGAGTTGCAGGCGCGAGACCGGATCGTCGATGGTCGTCCGGTCGGTGGTTGGAACATTGTGATCGGAAACCGCGAGAACCGCGTCTATACGCCACGGTTTTCGGTGTGCGATCCGTAATCCCTCGAAGGCTTGAGGCGAGGTCACCTCATGGATGAGATGCCGATCGATGTAGATGAGCGCCGTCCCGTCGCCGTAGTCCCGCACAACGTGGCTGTCCCAAAGTTTGTCGTATAAGGTTTTGGCAACCATGGAGCGCGTTCTGTTCCGGGCCGTCATTCGCCCGCGATTTTAACCACCGTCCGCCCTCGCGCTTGCCCCTGGAGTATCGCGCCGAAAACCGCGGGCAGATCTTCCAATCCCACCGTGCGCGCGGCAATCTTGTCGAGATGACGCGGCCGCAGATCCGCGGCCAGCCGTTGCCACAGCGCATGCCGCAGCGCCGCCGGGCAGCCCGCGGAGCTGATGCCTAGAATGCTTACGCCGCGCAGAATAAAAGGCATGACGGTAGTATGCAGCTCGCTGCCGCCCGCTAAACCCACCGCGCAGATATTCCCCCACGGGCGCAGGGTCCGGGTGAGCCAGGCGAGCAGCTCCCCCCCGACGTTATCGATGGCGCCCGCCCATTGGCCTTTTTCGAGCGGCCGCGATCCCAGATCGAGGGTATTGCGGTTCAAGACCGTTTGCGCGCCGAGGCTGCGCAGATAGAGAGCTTCCGCCATCTTGCCGGTAACCGCAACCACTTCGTATCCGCGTCCGGAGAGGATATCAATCGCGAGGCTCCCCACACCCCCGGTCGCACCCGTGACCACCACCGGGCCGCCGGCCGGCGTTTGCCCGTTGTCTTCCAAGCGCTGCACGCAGATGGCGACCGTAAACCCCGCGGAACCGATCGCCATCGCTTCGTATAAGGAGGATCCCGCGGGCAGAGGCACCACCCACTCGGCCGGGACACTCGCAAACTCCGCGTAGCCCCCATCGCGGCTTACGCCGAAGTCATAGCCGGTCACCAGCACCTTGTCGCCGGGCCGGTAGCGAGCATCATCCGACTCCGCGACGATTCCGGAAATATCGACCCCCGCCACCAAGGGAAAGCGCGTCATAATCTTTCCTGCTCCCGTGGCGGCCAGCGCGTCCTTGTAATTCACGCTGGAATAAATCCCGCGGATCAGCACCTCGCCGGGGCGCGGATCTCCCCGCTGCAGGGTTTCGATCCGGGCGTGGATCTTCCCGTCCTCTTGGCGGACCCGAAAGGCCTTGTAGCCGCTCATCGGTCTTCTCGGGGAGATATTCGGCGGTTGTCGCGTCCGTCCAACGCCCGGCTGTACATTCGGCGTGTTAGCTTCTATAAAGGCGGCAATTTTAACTCAATCGTGTACCGCAATGGAAAGGCCAGCGTAACCATGAAACACCGATTCCTCATGTCCTTGTTCCTATTCGCGCTCACCACCGCCGCGCAAGCCGACTTAACCGAAGCTGTGGTCGCACACGCCCAAGGGAATTTTGAGCGCGCCCTACAGGTCCTGCTCCCGCTCGCTCAGTCCTCCAACGATCCTTATGCTCAATATTATCTCGGGATCATGTACGCGAACGGCCAAGGGGTCGAAAAGGATCTGAGCGCGGCCGGCCGCTGGTTCAAGAGTGCGGCTGAACAGGGTATTCCGCAGGCGCAATTCCGTCTCGGGGAGATCTACGCCCAGGGTCAAGGTGTGACGCGGGATTTGGGATCTGCTTACGCCTGGTTCAGCGTCGCGTCGCAGTCGGGCCACTCGCAGGCGGCGGCCGCCCTGACGGACACCAGCGGCAAGTTATCGCCCGAAAGCCTCGAAGCGGCGAAACGGCTCGCCGCCGATCTGTCGAAGCGTTACGGCAAGAAGCAAGAACCTTAGCAGCCATGCACGGAGGCCCATCAATCCCCGCGCCGACTATCCCCCGCCCGCCGGGGACATTACCTCACCCCGGTGACTACCTCATCCACGGCGTACAGGTGATGAGCCTGAACGTCAGATCAGAGAACCTGTAGGAAATTCGCGGCCGTTATGGGTAACGCATTGGCAACCGCGAAAATCGCTAAGCCTCCTGTCGGGGTGATGAGGATCCCAATTAGGCAAACGCCTCCTGCTGTACCCGAGTCCGCCGTCACGCTAATCGGTCCGAGAGTCACCGTGCAGGCCGCCCCCCCTTCCGTGGCGGCCAACACCTCGTCATCAAGGGGAATGGGAGTAGTTCCTCGTAATCCGGCGAGGGCGTGGAAGTCAGCCGCCATAGAGGGGGCGGCCGACAGCGCGACGGCCAACGCACAACCTAGCAACGTGGTTTTTATCATTGTACTCCTCCTAATCCATGCCGAGTTGGAATCCATGACTCAACCTCATTCGGTGGTTCCCGACCACCTCGTTCGATTGGCCCGGTTCGCGCCTCTCAGGACGCCGGCTGGCTACCGATTTCGAGCCGGCTTCCGCCAGACGGTGGATATCGCCCTCCACGCGCATCACCTCCCCTGTTCCCCGTGGGTAGGCAATCTATTTCTAGATCGGAGCTTATCACATGCGGGAGCGAGCCGTCAGGCCCTCAAACTCTGGGGGGTCGAGCCTGGGCTTTCACAAGTCATGAAAAAAAGGTAAGGGAAAACGTCCTTCAAGCCCAAACGGTACATTGATCCCCACGATGAAATCGGCAGCGTCGTCAGTCAGACCAAAACCTACAACGGGCTCCACATACACTCGCTTCGCCAGTTGCACGGTGGTCGTAAACTGGAGGCTATTGATGTCTAGTCCGGAACCGCTGATCTCTCTTCCGTTTACTTCTGAGCGCCTAATCGCCGCACCGGCCATCGCCATGGAAAAGCTCACCCGGTCATTGAGTGAGAACCCCATGCCGATAGAGTAGAGAATCTGATCCCCGGGATCGACATCCCCCGAAATCGACATCCCCAAATCGACATCCTCTTCTTCCAGGGTCCAGGTGTATCCCAGTGAGCCGAAGAACACCACGGGATCGATGGTCTTGACCAGCGACACCCCGGTCCCCACGTTCCAGAACCCGGTGCCCAAAAACCGGTCCGCATCGCCGGTGTCAGATTTGGCATGCACGTTCAGGGTCACCTCCGGGATCGCCCCTTTTTCATGTATGGCTGCATATCTGAGTGCCCAGTCGATGTCCCCTAATCCCACACCAGCCTGCCGCGTGGGTGGGAAGACAGTAGTTGTTGCAGTTGTTTCAGTTGATCCGACACGAATCTGGCCAAGTACTCCAGCGTCACGTTCTACTTCCGTGTAGACCAATGGGACGGCAAAATTGAATTCCAGGTCCTCTGCAAGACCATACCGCATCAGGAAATTTGCACTCGCGGAGCGAAATCTAATCTTGTTGGCGAATGACCCCACCGCAGTATCGTGAGCGTAATTGGCCCCAAACTCCAATTGGACCTCTCCAGGCTTGAATAAAAGCTTTTGGGCGCGTAAAAACTGGTCCAATTCCCTTTTGGCCTCCTCCGCTTCCTTGCGGCGGTCCCCTTTCTTGGCTGCAAATTGTTCCTGGTCAGACCGGCCAACTCTCTTTTTAGATGGGGGGGGCGCACTCGTTACCGGTTTTTTCTCCCTTTTGGTTTCTGCAACGGCAGGCTTTGATTTCGGCGTAGCGGGTTCTGAGGCGGCAGGTTTTGATTCCGGCCTAGCGGGCGCTGCTTCTAACAGCCGCTGCATTTGGCTTTTGAGAGTTTCCACCTCCCGTTTAAGTTTCTCATAATCCGCCTTGGCGACATAACCATCCACTCGGCTGTCTGTCGCAGATGAAACCTCCTTGACACCTACTCCGATGACCGGCCTTCCGCCATCGATATCCGGCCTCCTATCTCCGCTCCCAGAAGCAGCGCCCGCGTCAGTCCCTTCGCCCAGATGGATCAAGATCAGACCCACCAAGACAAAGGCGATAAGCACGTGAAAGACGGTCAAAATCGTATGCCTTTTTCCTCCTGCGTCTCGGCGGACTGGCAAATGGCGAGAAACTCGTGCGCGTCTAGCGAGGGTCCTGTTCTTTTTCATTCGTTCCTCCCTTTGGCTGAAAAGCGTTCTCAGCCTTCAGACGATATCGCTACCCTAAGCCATCGAATTCTAGATCGAAAAATGGAAGACTGCGCTAAGAATATTCGCAACGGTACCACTATTGAATCACGTGGCAGCCTACCCCGAAGAAAAAGAAGTCCAGATTACTTAAAACCCAAACACAATCACGATCCGAAAAGTTGTACGCACCAGAAGAACTCGCAAAAGACGCCTTAGTTGTCGTTAATAACACCAGAGGGGGTGCGATGGGACCCTAGCTAAACCAGAATGGTTTACGGCCCTTCAGCGATAGTAATGAGGCGTCCAATGGCCTCGCGCGGGAGCCGTCGTAGGTCTTTTTCAGCCGATGTTTTCTACGTCAGCTTATACAAGGCCATCCGCCTTTAGCCGGGCCACCAGTTCATCATGCGTTATGGCAGTTTCTTCTCGGCGTTCTGCGATACGTGCCAAATCCTCCCAGGTCTTCCAATAACTCCTCGTATTCTGCCACTGGCAAGACTACGGAAACCCGTTCTCCCTTTTCGTTCGTCAGAAATTGCACCTTTGCCGCCATATGCCGTCCTCTTCATGGGGATTCGCCGACTCAATCATAGCACACCGAATCATCGGCATCGTCGTCTCCCCACGGAATAGCGTCAGCGTATTCCGCCGAATACGTCGGCGGCGACGACTCCTTATGCACAAGAGGTTCAATGAGACCCGCTACGGCGGGTCGGTTCGGCGGGTTTCCGGGTCGGGGTCCACCACCTCGCCGTGCACCGGGAGGGGAATCCCGCATTTTGCGAGTGCTTCGAGCACCGGATAAAACGCGGCTGAGGTCGGTAACGCCCTGCTCGGAGTGGGTCGTGGGTCCGGGCAGGGTAGTAGCGGACAGATCCTGACCCTCGTGCCCGCTTATCCGCTTGGGTATAGCAAGGAAGGACGAGGCAGCGCCCATTGGTCAGAGCGTCCGAAGATTCCGACCGCAAGCGCGAGCTACGGAGAAGGCTTGCGCTTCAACAGCGAAAGGACCGAAAACACCCAAGGCCGTATCGCCAACACCAATCCCACGCTGATCTTCTCCGCGGGAGGCAGGTTCAGGTCCAGCTCGGCAAGCTCTAAGAATTCCGCGGCGAGCCGGTCGATCTTACGTTGCATCACGGCCAGGGAAGCGCGGCTGATCTCTTTCGGCTCAAACCGCAGGATTTCGTCGTCATTCGCAAATCGGGAATCGAAATACTCGTTTCGGACTTGCGCCTCAAAGCGGTTACGCACGGGGCCTCCTCGCCGCCACGCGATACGTCGGGATGTCAGCAGCCTCACTTCAGTGCCATGACGAGTTTCGATGAGCTTCAGGCGTTCCAGTTTGTTCAGCAGCTTGACCGCCTCGGCCCGACTCAGTTCGTACTCCCGACAGATATCCTCGGCGCTCCAATCACTGAGCAGCAAGTGAAGCAACATGAGCAGCTTCGGTTCTTCCGCCAGTCCCGTTTCCTGACCGAGGGACAATACCTGAACAGCATCCGCTTGATTACGGCAAAGCCTCGCGAGCTCGTAAAAATCGACATCGAGCGCATGGCAGATGTCTTCAAGCCGTTTAACGGTGAATGATCCTCGCGAGAAGAGCCGCTTAACGGAGGCTTCACTCAAACGCAGCTTCCTCCCAAGCTCTTGGTAAGTTATCCCCCTGGCCTTGAGCAGCTTCTTCAACGTACCTGTGATGGCACCAAGCTGGTTCAGAAGTCTCCCCCTTTTGTTTATACGACAGGTATCTTTTTATAATACTATAAAAGATTCGTCTTGCTTTGTGATCGCCGCGGACTAGACTTGCATCGAGAGCAATCGTAACGGGCGACCGACCGGGATGAAGGCCCTTTCCGGCGATTGCAAAGTCGAACGGGTCAACGAGCAAGGTCTCGGTGTTAGGTATAAAGATTGCGGATGCGTATAAGAGCTTATCTATGGGTTAGCCTGTTTGGTAAACCGCGCGTTGTGCAGTCCGGCCAGACGGGCTCTTGCGGCAGGATGCAGAAGACGCTGGCCTCGTTGACCAAACTGGGTATTGTCAAGGGGATATGGCGCACATGGACCAAGCAAGGCATCACCACCAATTCTTTGTAGTTGTCCTGTCCATTCTGTTCTCGCTGTTCTGCTTCCGCGTTCTTGCGCAATTGACGCAACTGTATATCGAGCTTCCGTTCCTGCCGCCATTCGATGCGTGGCAAAGCGGGGCCGCACCGTACCCGTTTTTATTGTCATCGCAGATTCTCATCATCGCGTGCTATGGCTGGATACTTTGGCGCTTGGCGGTTAATCGCATGCCACCGAGCCGCGTGCAAGGTTGGGTATTTTTTGTCATCGGCCTGATTTATTTTCTTGGTATGGTGATGCGACTTGTCATAGGCGTGACCGGCCTTTCCCAGCACACCTGGTTCCGCAGTTATCTGCCCACGCTATTTCATTTTGTAGTTTCCGGTTACTTGATAGTTGTCGGTTATTTTCATATCCAGGCCACGGCACAACGATAATGAGTTTCGTAATTTCCAGCGCACCGACAAATACTCCGCGCCCGGCGTGGCAGGAGTTTATCGCCGTGGTCGCCTATCCAGCCTCGTTTTTTCTCGCCATCGCGGCATTTCTCTGGGCCAACGCAAACGGATATCCGAAGTGGGTCAGTGCCTATCTTCCGGTGATTTTCTGCGCGGCCATCATTCTCCCTTTGCTGGAACGTATCACACCCTATCGCCGCGACTGGCGGCCGGACGCCAAGGAATGGTTCACGGACGCGCTGTACACCATCGTCATCCAAATTGCTTTACCGCCGTTACTCGCGCTGCTCGTGGTGCTCGGATTGAGTGACTTGGCCCACCCGTATCTGCATTCTTCGTTGTGGCCGCATGAATGGCCGATTCTCGCCCAAGGCATACTGATGATCCTGCTTGTTGATCTGCTGCGCTACTGGGTCCATCGCTACGCGCACACCAATCCCATCCTGTGGCGGTTGCATGCGGTGCATCATTCGCCCGCCAAGCTCTACTGGCTTAACACTTCGCGCTTTCATCCGTTGGAGAAGGTCTTGCAGTTTGCGTTCGACTCGATGCCGTTCATCTTTCTGGGCGTGAATGAATACGTGCTGGCGTTCTATTTCGTCTGTTATTCGGTGAACGGTTTCTATCAGCACAGCAACGTCCATCTCCGGCTCGGCCTGCTCAATTACATGTTCAGCACCGCCGAGCTGCACCGCTGGCATCACTCGAAAATTTTGCGGGAAGCCAACCATAACTACAGCAATACCACGATAATCTGGGACATCGTGTTCGGTACTTACTATCGCCCGCGAGACCATCATCTAGGGCGCACCGGTATCCAGAATGACAGTTATCCGCAGAGCTTCGGCCGGCAATTGCTCGGACCGTTCGTGAAGGGCCTGGAAAGCCGCGAGGTGTTCGTGCCCTCGTTGCGCCAGGTGGCGATGAATTTCCTGCTCAGGCTCGGCTTCGCCAGGATCAAATACATGAATTGGGTTTCCCTGGAAAAGGCCACGCACCAGGTCGCGGACGTGCAGAAACAGGTGTTGCGCAGAATCCTGAAACTGAATCGATCCACCACCTTTGGCGAGCGCTACCGTTTCGCGGAAATGGCAACGGTTGAGGATTTCCAGCGTCTATGCCCGGTGCAAACCTACAACAGCCTTCATCCCTTTATTGATGAACAGGAGAATACCGGCAAACCCGCCATCACGGCGGAGAACGCGATTCTCTACGCCAAGACCAGCGGCACCACCGGCGCGGCGAAGTTGTTGCCGGTGACACCCACCATGTTCGCGCAGATCAAACGCCAGCAGGCCATCGCCGGTTATCTGCAGTATCGTGCCTGCCCGCGCGCCTTCCGCGGGAAACTGCTGGGAATCACGGGAGCCGCGGAGGAGGAACGAACCGGGGCCGGAAAACTAGTCGGTTCGATTTCGGGAGTCATGCACGAAAAACTGCCGTTGCCGATGAAAAAGAAATTTATCATTCCGGCCGTTGTGTTCGGTCTTAAAGATCATCTGACCAAGTACCTGTTGATACTCCGCCTGGCGCTGGCGGAGAAAGACGTTACATACATCGCGACCGCGAATCCTTCCACGTTCGTGCTGCTGCTGGAGCTTTTGCACAAGCATCGCGATTTGCTGTTAACCAGCCTTGAGACAGGAAAATTTCCTGCCAACCACGCGCTGCCCCCCGAGGTGGCTGACGCGATAAAAAACAAACTCCGGCCGAATCGGGAAAGAGCTGCCGAGTTGAGAAGGTTGTTTGCCGCCAAGGACCAGCTAACGATCAAGGATGTCTGGCCGCACATCGCGCTGGTGGCGACGTGGACCGGTGGCAATTGCCGCATCCCGTTGCAAGCGGTCAAGGCGCAGCTACCCGCGAAGACCTTGACCCTGGACCTCGTTTTCTGGCGAGTGAATGCCGGATCACTTTCGCCGTGGAAGTGAATTCTTCCTCGGGTTTGCCGGCGTTTCAGGATTATTTCTTTGAATTTGTCGAGCGCGCGAAATGGGACAACAAGGTTCCTGAATTTCTCACGCTGGATCGGTTGGAAAACGGCAAGGAGTATTACATTTTTGTCACGACCACGGGCGGACTCTATCGCTATGACATGAATGACATCGTGACCGTGACCGGACAGCTGCATCAGGCCCCGTTGATCGAGTTCATTCAAAAAGGCCGGGGCGTGACCAATATCACCGGCGAGAAGCTTTACGAGAAACAAGCGACCCGGGCCACGGCGGACACGGCGCATCAGTGTTCGTTAACCATTCCTTTCTTTATCGCTCTCGCCGATCGCAGCGCCAGCCGCTATGAGTTTTATCTGGAACTGGCCGACTCCAGTGCGCCGGATCTCCATGAATTGAGCCGCCTGCTTGATGACAACCTCTGTCAGCAGAACGAGGAATACAAACAGAAGCGCGCTAGCGGCCGCCTCAAGCCCGCGGAAGCCAGGCTGCTCAACCCCGGAACCGCCACGCGATTTCGAGAACACCTGGTTAAACGTGGCCAAAAAGAAGGACAGTTTAAGGCTCAGTGTTTGGCCTATAAAGACGATGACGATTTCGATTTCCAGCCAACACCTCGCGAAAGTTTAATACAAACGTGAAAATCGCGAGCCTTTCCCTCGAACCGCTGCGCATTCCCTTCCGCGTTTCCTTCAAACACGCCTCGGCCGACCGCAACGTCACTCAAAGCGTCCTGGTTATGGCGCGGTCAGATGAAGGCTTGACGGGTTATGGCGAGGGATGCCCGCGCGATTACGTCACGGGCGAAACTGACGCCAGTGTTGCTGCGTTTTTCGAACGGCATCGGGTAGACCTCTTGGCCAAGGCCATAGACCTGTCGACTCTGGAAGAATGGCGCCAGGTTCATGAGCGGGGCATCGACGAAAACCCGGCGGCGTGGTGTGCACTAGAGCTGGCGCTGCTAGATCTTTTCGCCCGGCAAAACAAACAACCTGTGGAAGCATTACTGGGCATGCCACTGCTGGCAGGACCGTTTGTTTACACCGCTGTGCTCGGTGCCATGGGCGCAGAACAGTTTGCTGACACCCTAGGCCGCTACCAGAAGGTTGGGTTGCGCGATTATAAGATCAAGCTTACCGGTGATGCCGGCCGCGACCGCGGGAATCTCGCCATCCTGCCATCCGTCGGTATTGCGCCGGAGAACGTACGGGCCGACGCGAACAATCTCTGGTCCGACCTCAAGGTGGCGCAAGACTATCTCGAATCGCTCGATTACCCCTTTGCTGCTATCGAGGAACCGCTGCGGCCCGGACAGTTTGCCGATCTGGCAGTCCTCGCCGAATCACTCGCGACTCGCATCGTGCTGGACGAGAGCATCACGCGGGAGAACCAACTTTCGCAGTTGCCAGGGGCGCCTGGGCGGTGGATCGTGAATCTTCGGGTTTCGAAAATGGGTGGCCTGCTGCGCTCGCTCAGTGTAGCGAACCGTTGCCGCGAAATGGGGCTTGCTCTGGTTGTCGGCGCCCAGGTAGGCGAAACCAGCCTGCTCACGCGCGCGGCGCTCATCGTAGTGCAGGCGGCACGCGACATCGTGATCGGGCAGGAAGGCGCGTTCGGCACAATGTTGTTGAAGTCCGATGCCGTGCAGCCGGCGCTCATGTTCGGCGCAAAGGGTGGGCTCGATATCGATTCATTACGGCTCGACCAATCACCGGGCTTCGGCTTGGTGCCGGCGCCGGATCTTGCCAAGCGCTATTTCAAGCACGAGGCAAAAGAAGGTGTTCGTGGCGATTAGACAGTTTGGGCCAATAGTAATTGTCGGACTGCTGCTTGCCGGTTGCCAGAGTGTTGTCGGCGCTCTCGTGTTGCCAAAGGAGGGTGTCCGCGAGAGCGAATACCGCGTGCAGATAGATCGCGATGCAGTAATGACAACTTCGGATGGTGTAAGACTTGTCGCGGATGTCTATCGTCCTGAGACGACTGAAAAATCCCCGACAATTCTCGTCCGGATACGGTTCACTCAAACATGGAAGAACAGTCTTGGTGCGGATGTCATCGGGCATTTCTGGGCGAGTCGTGGTTATAACGTCGTGATTCAGGGGACCCGTGGCCGGTACAAGTCCGGCGGAACGTTCTATCCGCTGCGCGATGAGCGTCGCGACGGTATCGAAACACTACGCTGGCTCTCACAGCAATCGTGGTTCGACGGACGCCTGGGCATGTGGGGCGGTTCGGCATTCGGTTATACGCAGTGGGTATTGGCGGATCAGCAGTCGCCCGGCCCGTCTACGCTGCTCATTCAAATTGCGAGCACGGACTTTCATGGCATGTTTCATCCGGGTGGTGCATTCTCGCTCGAGTCGGCGCTGTTCTGGGCGGTTCGCAGTCGTGGGGCCGAGGATGTCGATCCATCCTTCGACGACCTTGAGCGCGGGTTCAACGGCTTTCCCCTGCTGGAGGCGGACAATCGCGCTGTTGGACAGATCCCCTTTTTCGACGATTGGGTTACGCATACGACAAAGGATGACTACTGGCTGGCAATTGATGGCGATCAGCGTGCACGAACGCTCAAAGCGCCGGTGTTGTTGATGGCGGGCTGGAGTGATCCGTTCCTGCCGACGCAACTGCGGGATTTCGACGAGATCCAGCGGTACGCCAATCCGAAAGTCGCGAGTGGCACTCGTCTGATTATTGGCCCATGGACACACGCTGACCCGATCCGTTTTCCGGATGGCGGTGATGCCGGTAGCTACCGCCAGGCGAGCCTGGCACCGAGTATCGCCTGGTTTGATCATCACTTGCGCGGGGAACCTCTTGAATCGCAATTTCATGCGCCGATTCGCCTTTTTGTGCTGGGTGAAAATGAATGGCGCGATGAACAGGAATGGCCGCTCAAGCGAACGGTCTATACGCCGTACTATTTGAGCAGTCGAGGCGGCGCCAATTCTATTTCGGGAGATGGAAAACTCACGGTGATGCCGCCTACGGACTCTGAGCCGCCCGATTTTTATCGCTACGATCCCCATTCACCGGTTCCTACGCGAGGTGGCGCGATTCTGGGTCCACGCGCCGGGGTTCATTTGCAGGAGGACGTGGAAAGTCGTCCTGATGTGCTCGTCTACACCACCGATGTATTGCAGCACGAAATGGAAGTAACAGGACCGATCAAGGCTGAGTTGTTCGTGTACACCTCAGTACCGAGTACGGATTTCACGGTCAAGCTGGTTGATGTCTATCCGGATGGGCGGGCATACAACGTGTCTGACGGGATCTTGCGTCGAAACTATGAGACTGGAGAAAACTCTCGAAATCAGCCAACCAGGATCAGCATCGATCTATGGCCGACAAGTACCTTGTTCCGAATGGGCCACCGCGTACGTGTCGAAATCACCAGCAGCAATTTTCCGCGTTACGATCGCAATCCGAATACGGGTCGACTCATGGCTACTGAAAGCAATCCTTTAACGGCGAATCAAACAGTATTTCATCGTCCCGGTGCTGCGTCGCACATCCTGTTGCCCATTATTCCACGCTGATTAACAAAAACCGGCCCAGATCACAGTTACTGCCGATACTCCCGGCTAAAGGTGTCGGGGGTATAGGAATTTTGGCTCTATAGCAGACTGCCCGAAGCCATTCGTAACACGACACCCTGGCTACGATTTTGGCTGGGGCCCAAACACGCCATTGAGGGCCGTTGAAGAGATTGGAATTCCTATCCGATTATACGAGTCCGCCGTTCACGCGCAAGGTCTGACCGGTGATAAACGCGGCCTCGTCGGAGGCCAGATAGAGCGCGGCGTTGGCGACGTCCTCCGGGGCGCCGAAGCGCCGCAAGGGGGTGCGTTCGATGACCAGTTCGTAGGCATCCGGGTGCATGGTCTCTTTTGCGAACGCCGTCTCGATCCAGCCAGGCGCAAGATCGTTGACTCGCACCTCGGGCGCATAGGATCGCGCCAGACACTTGCTGAAACCGAGAACCCCGGCCTTGACCGCGGCGAACATCTCCGGATTGCGGCCTTCCATGCCATGGAGCGCGAGGTCCCAGGCCATGTTGAGGATGATCCCCGATCCCGCGGCCTTCATGAGCGGCGCAACACCCCAGCAACAGTAAATCGTGCCCTTGAGATCGACCTCGATCAGCCGCTCGAGTTTATCCGATGGTTGTAGTGACGCGCCCTCGCCGGTGAGGATATCGGCCCCGGCGATGTTGGCCCAGATGTCGATGCGGCCGAAGAGCGCACGCGCGCTCTCGATCAAGCGGGCGACTTCATCGGGGCTGGAAACGTCGGCCTGAAGGGCGTGGGCCTCCCCGCCCCCCGCCGTGATCTCGCGCACCAACTCCTCGGCCAAGGCACGCGAGCGCCGATAGTTCACTACCACCCGCGCCCCATGCCGCGCGAACAGGCGAGCGATGGCTCGCCCGATCCCGGAGCTGGCGCCGGTGATGACGGCGGTTTTATTGAGAAGCCGCTGGCTGCTCATGCTCGTCTCTCGGCATAGGCCTTACGCACTTCGTCCGCGACGATCGCAAGCCCTTGCTCAACCACCTCTTGTGCTTGCGCATAGGTTATCCGTAGACATTCCCGGCCCTGCTGGGCCTCCGTCCCCATCCCCGGGAAAAAATAGTGTCCGGGGACGACGAGAACACCCCGATCCTTGAGCCGCTGATACAGGATCTCGCTCGTGATCGGGAGATCCTTGAACCACAGCCAAAGGAAGATCGCGCCTTCAGGCTTATGCAGGAGAAAAGGGTATGCATCCAGCTCGTCGGTCAGTTGCGCGACCGCTTCCCTAGCCTTGGACTCATAGTAGGGTTTGATCACTTCGCGGCCGAGCCGCAACACCTCGCCGCTCCGGAACAGATCGAGCATCAACGCCGATCCCACATTGGTCGGAGCCAGGTTGATGATCGCGTTAATGCGCGCGATGGCATCGATCACCTCCTCGCGGGCAATGACGATGCCGGTGCGCGTCCCCGGAAGCCCGAACTTCGAGAGGCTCAGCGTCAGAATAACGGACTCGTCCCATAGCGGTTGCACTTCGCTGAAGAGGATGTTCGGAAACGGCGCGCCATAGGCGCTGTCCACGATGAGGGGGATGTCATGCGCCCGTGCAAGTTTGATCAGGGCTTGCATCTCGCGGTCGGTCAGGACGTTACCGGTGGGATTGGTCGGTCGCGATACGCAGATAGCGCCTATTTCATCCGCCCACTCGATGCTGTCTAAAGCGACATGGTACTTGAACGTATGCTTGTCGATGAGCTCCATGCTCGGAAGTCTGGCGGCGAAGAAATCGGGCCCGAGGCCAAGGTTCGAGTAACCGATATATTCGGGGCCCATCGGTAACAGGATTTTCTTGTTCCGTCCGTCTTCCGCGGCGCCCGCGAACATATTAAAGAGCATGAAAAAAGCGCACTGGCTGCCGCCGGTTAAAGCGACATTCCGTGGCCCTATGTTCCAACCGTACTCGCGGCGCAGGAGATCGGCCACGGCCTCGATGAACGCGGGATCTCCTTGGGGCGGGCTATAGTCGCCAATCACCCGGCCGAGCGCCCCCGGTGCATCGAGTAGGTTTTGCATCCTGGATTTGAGCACGGACTCGACCTCCGGGATATGCGCAGGATTACCGCCGCCCAGCATCAACATGCCTTTGTTGACGGCGAGCGCCTGCCCGAGATCTTCCATGAGCCGGAGGATCCCCGAAGGCTGTGTAAACCGATGTCCGAACAGTGAAAGCCGCATCGCCGAAATATTAACGCACTGTCAGCGCGGGTTCCGGCGCCGATCCGGGGCCGCGCAACTCCTGAAATCCTGGCCTATAATGGATCGCCGCGCCGGGCTTCGCTCGCCGCGAATCGTTGCTGCTGAAATCTGGTGAAAATCGAGATACGTCATCAAGCGATCGATCCCTGGGCCGAGGTGACCCGTTACGAGCAGGTGCTGGCGCGAGAACGGGGTTCTTACGGCGCGTGCGCCGTTTTCGCGGGCACGATGCGCGACTTCAACGAAGACACCTCCGTCCGCGCCATGACGCTTGAGCATTATCCCGGGATGACCGAAAATCATCTCGAACAGATTGGCCAGGAGGCGAAGGCGCGCTGGCCGATCCTCGATGGCCTCATCATTCATCGGGTCGGGGAGGTGCAACCGGGCGATCCGATCGTCGTCATCGCGGTGTGGTCCGCGCACCGGTCGGCGGCCTTCGAAGCCTGCCGGTTCGTAATTGAAGACCTCAAGTCGCGCGCGCCTTTTTGGAAGAAGGAGACATTGGCGGAAGGCGCCCGCTGGGTCGAAAAAAACACCGGCTAGACCAACGCGAAAAACGGCTGCACGTCGACCAGCGTTCCCGGCTCGACGCGGCCCCAATCAGTGGGGAGCACGATAAAACAGTTGGCCGCGCTCATGGAACGAAGGATCGCCGAGCCCTGGGATCCGGTGCTGTGGACCACGAGCTCGCCCTGGTCGCCGCGCTCGACCACCCCGCGCTGGTATTCCACCCGTCCCGGTTTTTTTCTGAGCGGGCTCATGCAGCGCGCCTTGATGAGCAAGGGGGTGATTTCGGTTTCACCCATGAGGTAGCGAAGCGCCGGCTGGACCAATTGATAAAACGTCGCCATCACGGACACGGGATTGCCGGGGAGACCGAAGAAATACGCGCCGTGCACGCGCCCGAAGGCGAGCGGGCGGCCGGGCTTTATGGCTACTTTCCAGAATGCTACCCGGCCGGCGCTCCGTAGCGTCTCGGTGATGTAATCCGCCTCTCCGACCGATGCCCCGCCGGTCGTAATGAGAACATCCGCGCTCGCCGCGGCCTCGGCGAAGGCCTGCTCCAATGCCTCGCGCACGTCCCGGACCACGCCCATATCGATGAGATCGACGCCAAGGCGCGTCAAACCCCCGTGGAGTGTGTAGCGGTTACTGTCGTAGATCGCTCCGGGAGACAGGGGCTCGCCGATCGAACGCAGCTCATCGCCGGTCGAAAAAAAAGCCACCCGCGGCCGCCTCGTGACCGCGACCTCGCCCATCCCCAAGGATGCGATGAGCCCGAGATCGGCGGGCATGAGCCGTTTTCCGGCACTGAGCACATGCTCGCCCCGCGCAATGTCCTCGCCGGCCGGGCGCACGTTCTGACCCGGTTTTTGACCCGGGCGCACCCGGATCACATCGCCGGCGGCTTCGACCTGTTCTTGCATGACGACGGTATCCGCGCCGGCAGGCATGAGCGCCCCGGTGAAGATGCGGACGCAATGACCGGCCGTGACCTCGCCCTCGAAAGGTTTGCCGGCCCAGGCAGTGCCGCGAAGTTTGAGCGCCGCGACGCCCGCGCGGGGCAGATCGGCCGCTTTGAGCGCGTAGCCGTCCATGGCGGCATTGGTGTGCGCAGGCACGTCGAGGGTGGACACGATTTCGCGCGCTAATACCCGTCCGAGCGCGCTGCGCACTGGGACGACTTCGGGCGATTTTAAGGGCGTAATTTCCGACAGAATGCGCTTGAGCGCCAGATCGGGCGCCAGCGAGTCCGGATCGTGGTCATCCGCGCAGCTTGGCGGCAGCGGGGTCTTCGCGCTCATGGTTGTATAGCTCCGGCCGCGGCCGGCCGCCGGCCGGCCAGCGTTACTTCGGCGGCCGCGAGTTCCTCGGGGGTGTTGAGGTTGACAAAGGCCTCGGGGGCATCGGAGAAGTCCGCAATCGCAAGCCGGTGCTGCGCGTACCAGCGGTCGATTTTACGGCCACCACTCGCGAGGAAACGCGCCAAAGACGAATGCAAGCCACGCGTGATGAGCGCGAATACCGGTTGCATCCACTCGCCGTCGTGGACCACCGCAATCTCGGCGTCCGCATCAAGGAGGGCGGCATAAAGCCGCTGACAAAGCACCGGGGGCAAGAACGGAGAATCACACGGCACGCTCAGCAGATAGGGGGTGGCCATGAGGCCCAGGCCGCTTTCGATCCCCGCCAGGGGTCCGCAATACCCGCCGACCGCATCCGCAAAGACGCGGTAGCCTTGGCTCGAGTACGCCTGCGCATTGCGATTGGCGTTAATGACGATGTCGCAAACCTGGGGCGCGAGCGCCGCGATGACGTGAGCAACCAGCGGCTGGCCCGCCAAAGGCAACAGCCCCTTGTCCTGCCCTCCCATCCGCTGCGCGCGCCCGCCGGCCAGGATCAGTCCCGTGATCTGGGTGCGAGTTTCGGTCATTTCAGGCAAATCGTAGACAGCGTTTTAGGTGCGTGCCGGTGGCCATGCGCTATTATTGGTTGAGGGGGCGGGATTGACAAGAAAACCCCGTTCGAACGGGTATAGACGATTGCGGTAAGGTGGTGAATCAATCGTCGCGATCGGGATGCGCAGTAGATTTATTCACGAACTCGGAGGCCAGTCATGAACGAGGACACATTCAACCTGGAAGTGCGGAAGTTTCTAAAGAAGGTCGGCGTTAGCTCCCAACGCGAGCTCGAGCGCGCCGTGCGGGAGGGCATCGCCGCGGGTGAACTCAGTGGTGCGGAGCGGCTAGCGGTGACGATGACCTTGGAGGTGGGCGGATTGGGACTACGCCACACGATTGCCGACACCATCGCGCTTGAATAGCTCTCAGCGTTTCGTCGTGTCCTTTTGAGTGAATATTGGAAACGGGGTAACATTGGCACCGTCGGCGTCTGCCTGTGTCACCTTAACCTGGCCTTCCTTATCGACCTCATCGATACGAATGATGGCATGCAGCGGAATATAGGTGCGGTTGACGCCACCGAATTCCGATTTCAATTGCTCTTCGGAAGGATCGACGACCAGCGTAGAGCGCGTTCCGAACACGAGCTTATCGACCTCGATAAACCCGTACATACCGCTCTGCACGACGTTCTTTGCGTATATCTCGTAGACCCGGCCTTGGTTATGAAAGATCACCTTATACATACGACGTTTCCGCATGGGCGTAATGAACAGGAGCGAGTTTCGCGGCCGATTGTAGCACAACCGCTACCGGCATCTAAGGCAAAACCGGTGCCGCAACGCATCTAGGGTAAAGAAGACGGCACCGTGCTCGCGTCGTCCGCGGACGCGAGAGCACCCCGGTGATAAAACGGTCGAGGGCCGGCATGTAGTGATTAACGTCCGCGCTGAAGGCGTCGTTGTGCCCGCCGGTGCGTTCTAGAAACATCTTGCGGGCGGTGATCGCTTTATACAGCCGCTCGCCGTGCTCGAAGGGTACGATCTCATCGTCGCGGCTATGGGCGATGAGTATGGGGCAAGCGACTTTAGTGATGCGTTCCAAGGTGGGGTAGTGGAACCGCAGTAACAGGTCCACCGGCGCGAACGGATAGTAACGCTTTGCCAGATCCCGCAAGGAGGTAAAGGCCGATTCGAGAATGACACCGGCCGGCCGGCCGCGGGTGGTCAGCCAGACTGCGACGGCCCCGCCCAGCGATTCGCCAAAGACGATGATTTCCTCGGGCGCGAGGCCGCGCGTGCGCATCAGGTGTTCCCAGGCGGCCTCGGCGTCTTGGTAGGTGCCGTCTTCGCTCGGATCGCCCTCGCTCAAGCCATAGCCGTGATAATCAATGATGAAAATGTTGAGCGCCAGGGCGTGGAATGCTTGCAGCGCCGCGAGCCGGTGAGAGATGTTCCCGCCGTTCCCGTGCAGGTAGAGTACCGTAGCGCGCGCTTTGTCCGCGGGCACATACCAGCCATGGATGCGCGCGCCGTCGCCGGTGCTTAAATAAACCGATTCATACGCAAGCCCGATTTGCTTCGGCGTCGCGACCAGTTTTTTCGTGGGAAAATAGATGAAATTGGGTTGAAGCGCGTACAAGGCGAACGTCAGCAGCAACCACGTGATGACCAGGATCGTAAAAAACGTGACCAACAGGTTTTGCATCGGATTGCGTTGAGTTTTTTCGTCGGCCTAAGAGTCACCGGAAATACGCGCCGGATTACCCTCCTTAACGTAGAGATGATGACTGCCCTGTGTCCTCGGCAATACCCACCCCTTCTTTTCCAGGAGCTTTCATGAGCACATAAACGTTTACAGTGAGGGGCGGGCCGCTTGCGGCCCGGGATCTTCCCTCGATTTTGTACACACTCAAAACCTAAGCTCGTTCGTCCCAAAATGCAGCCTCAACGTTGTGCCCATCCAGGTCGCGAACAAAACAACCATAGTAGGGAGCACCATACTGGGGTCTAGGCCCAGGTGCACCGTTATCCATAGCCCCAGCACCTATAGCAGCCTCGTGAAAAGCGTGTACCGCTTCTCTTGTTGGTGCGATAAAGCCAACGTGTGTGCCATTGCCAACTGACGCCGGTCTATCATCGACTGGTGTTTGTACCCAAAACTCTGGGTATTGCTTGCCGTAAGCGACAGCGCCCGGGTGTTCCATGATTCGTTTACAACCTAGCGTGAGGAGCACCTGGTCGTAGAATGCAACGGCGCGCTCGAAGTCGTTGGTGCCAACTGAAATATGAGAAAGGATAGTAGGGTTTTCATCCGCCACTTCAGATTCTCCTGACTGATTTGAAGTATAACCATGATATCCGCATGCAACTGACAGCGACATGCCTCTACGATAGGGATGCCGGTGACCCGGTCTGGAGGTTAAACACGCCCGGCTACCCGATTAGGCATTTAGCAAGCGTATATATGGACTCCGGACTCCTCCCGGTTTGCAAGGTGAGGATTGATATATACGCTCGCTATAAAAGCCCTCGATGAAATCATACGGAGCCACTGCTGGCCTGGCTAATTTTCGTGCAATATTTGTGGGGATCCCACAGGGGCGGGAGTTAGGTGCCTTTGCGATAGACCTCACGGCGATGACCGACTTTGACCACCTCTGCGACCCGCGCAGCGTCATCTACAGCGTACACCACACGGTAGTTGCCTTGGCGAACACGATATCGACTCTCGGAACCTGCAAGCTTCTCACTGCCCAAGGGGCGAGGTTCCTCTGAGAGCGCCGCAATTCGAGCAATGATGCGTCGGCGATCCCTCCTGGAGCCAATGGCATCAATCTCCTTCGCGGCCGACGGCTTGATGAGTAGCCTATATTCGGCCACGCTGTCTCAAATCTTGTACGAAGGACTCGAAGGAAATGCTGCGCTCGCCTTTGCGCTCCTCGAAAGCTGAGAGGTCTTCAGCATCTTCCGCTAGGATGACTTTGACCGCCTCGTTAACCATTTCGGAAATGGAGCGATGGGAAGCTGCGGCTTTCAGCCGAAGAGCTTGATGGACCTCGGCATCAAAATAAACGGTGGCACGCTTTTGAGTTTCCATGGGCTTAGCCTAACGTCCAGACGTTGGAACGTCAAGTCATCGCAGAAGTTCATAGGCAGATACCACGAAAACGCTGTCGGGTTCTGGATCCGGGACATATCTACGCGAACGTATCGGCCATTGGATGTCTGCCCCATGGCAACACGAGATCCTTCTCGCCCAGGACGTCATCCAGGTGGATAGGGGCTAATGCCGTCTCGTGGTCTATGTACTACTGTACCTTCACGATTCCCTTCCCTTGTCATACGGCTAACCAAGCTCAGCGACGCCGCTTTTTGGCGTCCGCTGGAGCGTATTGTTCGACGATTCTGATTTCATCGTCCAAGCGTTTTATCTGCTCAACGATGTTGACCAGTTGCTGCCCGTTTTGGGAGAGTGAATATTCTGTTCTGGGCGGCACTTCTACATAGACATGCTTCGACAGCAAGCCGTAGTCGGTCAGTTTGCGCAGCCGCTCGGAAAGAACTTTGGTGGAAATTCCTTCTATGTGGCGTTCCAAAGCTCCCGGGCGCGTGACTCCAGCGGCGACGGCTTGTAGTACCGATACCGACCACTTGCAACCTACCACGTCTTCGAGTTTCTGATAGGTGGCTCGCAGCGGGGGCGATGATTTTTTTATTTCTTGCATTTTCCTCAAGTTACACGAAAAGGTTACCGGTGAACCGAAAAGTGCCTCCTATACGGCACATAGCGTTTTTTCTACTATGTCTAGCGTGCTGCAGCACTAACCCGTAACCAACATCTATATGGAGCCTATTATGAAAACCAAAGCCATTTTCTACCACGCTGGGTGCCCTGTGTGCGTCGCGGCGGAACAAAATGTAGCCAACGCATTTGATCCTGCGAGATATGAGCTGGAAATCGTCCATCTCGGCACTGATAAATCGCGTCTGAAAGAAGCGCAAGCCGTTGGTGTCAAATCCGTCCCTGCCCTCGTTATGGATGGGACCGCGTTTCACATCAACTTTGGCGCCAGCATCGAGGCATTGAAATAACCGCTTCATCCATGTTGCAGCGTCGAGGGCGCTTGTCTTACGGCAGGCGCCCTCTTTCGTTGACGGAGGGAACGCGAACGCTCCGACCGCGTCATTGGCCCGAAGCCGTAAGCGTGGCGGTGCCACGCGAACGAGATCTCGAGGGCGCTTTGCGCGCGAGGAGTCTCGTTCGGCAACTCGCGGCCCGCTCCATCGGCCCAGCCTGGAGACGCTGTCAGGGAGGATCAGAATCCCAGAAACCGCAACCAGCGTATCCGCCAGGCCCATCTCCAATACGCCTATACCTTGAGCGACATCGCCTGCTACCAGGGCATGCGCTACACGGTCAGCAAGATCGTTAATGAACGAGAGACCTGATATTTCAAGACCTGCCCCATCATTTGGTTGGGCGCTACTCGCGACCGTGCAGAGAGGTTTCCCGCACAACCAAGCAGAGTGCTCCTACGAGCGCGGCCAGTGCGATAACGACTATCCACTCCATTACACGTTCTCCAGTTCCTCAATGCGTTTGTACGCCCGACGGTTGATAAGTACGATCATGACGGCGATGATCAACACAGCAATCAAGCCGGCTCCCATTATGATAGTTCTCGGCAAGCCACGCGACGAGCGACGCATCAAGTGCCACAGCGATTCCGAAGGCGACTTTGAGCCAACCGATTTCTTCCTTGAGGCGGTCTGCCCTCGACATGTAAATAGTGTACCACTGGCTACTCCGATGCCCAACGACGCCGGCTAAGCCGCGCCCGCCACGGAGTCGTGGCAACGCAACTAGCGTATCCGCCAGGCTCATCTCCAATACGCCTATACCTTGAGCGACATCGCCCGCTACCAGGGCTTGCACTACACGGTCAGCAAGATCGTGAATGAACGAGAGACCTGATATTTCAATGCCTGACCCATTCATCCCCTTGCTAACTAAATACCCCGTCCGGTTTGAGAGCCGGTTTGTTCGGCTTCTAGTTCAGCGGCAGCGGCTCGACCTGGCCTGCGAGCAGACGCAGGCCAAAAACCAACAGCCATACCCCACCCGCGCCATACAAGGCGAGCATCAGCCAGAATCCGATCGGTTGTTCACTCCTCTTGAACTCCAGTCGTCCCTTGAATCCGTTTGGCCCGCAAGGCAACCATCCCGTAGTGAGCGAACGATAGTTCGTGAGCAATAGCCCGACGCCGAAGAAGAGAAACATCGCACCCTGAAAAATCGCCATCAAACATCCCCTCTGCGCAGGCGAACTTTGGCTGCCATCCGTGCGAGCGCTACGGCCGGCAATGAAAGAACGGTCAAGAGAATCAACCCCAATGGCAGCAGCCCGAAACCGGAGCCAGCAATGACCATGACCGCTGCCTGCATAAATATCACGACCACCGCCCAACGCCACGGTCTTTGTGGGAATACATAGCCGAGAAGCCCAGCAAGCACGATGGCGACCGGATAGGCGACTGTCCAGTAGATAGACGAATCCCAAGGCTCAGCCCTCCCGCCGATTGCCGACGTGGTAAGCCATAGAACCGTGCCCGCGACAATCGCAATTCCATAGGCCAGTCTTGATGAGTTTTCTTTCATGGTTCGCTAATCCTCCGGGCCTAACGCAGAGTTAGGGTACTTTTCCATTTCTTGAATACGAGCAAAAGAATGCTATTCCTGTACCCATACCTAAACAACCAGCCACAATGCCAACAGCTAAGCCACCCAAAGCAAATTGAACTATCGAACGACGTGAACCGTCAGGAGTAATACGGAACTTTAGATAAATGACCACCGCAGCAATCAGTAGTGCAAAAATAAACATTGCCATGATTGGTAAAAAAGACATGCTGAATCTAAGGAGTGTGGCGGCAATGTCTTTCATAGTGCACTAACTTGAATTCGACCTCGTTTGTCCATATAGAAACAGCTACTTTATAAACTTGTTGATATACATAGAAATCTCAGCGCCAGCGCGCGGTCACGAAAACCTCTTTGGCGGCCGAGGCTTCCTTGTCGCCGATCTTGGTGCGCTTGACGACGCGCTCCAAGGCGCGCTCGACCGTCTCGAAATCCGCGAGACAGAGCAAACGTAGGGCGCGTGCCCGCGCCATTCATTGGCTTTATGATTCCGTCATGCCTGATTATCGCCGCACCCATGTGCCGGGTGGCAGCTATTTCTTCACCGTCAACACCTATCGGCGCCAAACGTTTCTCACCGATGCCAATGTGCGCTCCGTCCTGCGGGAAGCGATCGGCGCGCTTCGTTTGACCCATCCGTTTGTGATCGCGGCTGTTGCTGCCTGACCACATGCATGCCCTCTGGACATTGCCTCCCGGAGATGAGGATTTCTCCACCGCCTGGCGTGTCATCAAGCGAATGGTCACGCAGCGCTGCCAAACGAGACTCAATCGACCTGAAGGGATGAACGCGCGTCGCAGAAAACGGAACCAAAGCACGCTATGGCAGCATCGATTTTGGAAACATCTCATCCGCGATGAGGCCGACTTCAACCGGCATATCGATTACATCCATTGGAACCCGGTGAAGCATGAGATCCCTTGGCCGTATTCGAGCTTCCATCGGTATGTCAAACAGGGGTGGCTGCCAGCAAATTGGGGAAGCAACATCGAACCACTCAACGGCGCTGACTTCGGCGAATGAGTTGGCGCGGGCACGCGCCTACGCTCGCTTATTCCCTTCCTCGCGCGCTGTATAAGCGTGACGGCGCCGGTGTCGCTTCGGTACGTTTGAGTCCCGCTTGGTGGATCAGGGCCTCACCGGCTAACGATGTCAGGTTTCATCGGTGAGAGCAGCGCGAGCAAATCGTCCTGTTCTCGCTGTGTTACATTGAATTTATTAAGACTCTGGACGAGGTCTTCGACGAGGGCATTAAAATCAGCTTCCGAAACGCCCATGTGCGCGTGCGTGCTTTTCATGTCGCGACCGGTATACGTGCAGGGGCCGCCCGATGCCTGGCAAATCTGATCGACGAGCTTGGCTTTCAGATTGGGAATATCGGTGTTATCGAAGTAATGATTGATCCGCGCGTCATTGCCGACATTAGCGACGAAATCGTCGACGACAGCGACGATGGCTTCCTTCTCCCCCAGCCGCTCGTAGAGACTGGCTTGCGCGTCGGGCCGCCGCTCCTCGGCGCACGCGGCCAGTAACATGACTATTACGGTCAATATAATGCGATGCATTTTTTTTCCTCCGGTTACTAATTGATGGATTTGTCTTGGGAAACAACTTATTTCGCATCCGGTGCCACGGGCTCTTCGCGCTAAGCGGCAGTTTGGATGAAACAAGAGAATAAGAATTTCAAAAGCCCTTTTTCCTCAGGAGCGAGGATATGACTGGACCTGTAGGCTGTCAAACGTGCGCGGTATCGGTCCGGCATCGGTGAATTATCGGGCAATTGGGCGACTGGGTTCTCCAAGTATCGGGGGGATTATGGCGTCTTAAGCGAGTGGCCAAGAGGGATTGTCGGCTCAGGGAGATGAACCGGATTGGAGGGGTATCGGTCTGCGGGGTATAGCAAGAGTAGGGCGCGTGCCCGCGCCATTCATTGGCTTTATGATTCCGTCATGCCTGATTATCGCCGCACCCATGTGCCGGGGCGGCAGCTATTTTTTCACCGTCAACACCTATCCGTCCTGCGGGATGCGATCGGAACGCTTCGTTTGACCCATCCGTTTGTGATCGAGGCTGTTGCTGCCTGACCACATGCATGCCCTCTGGACATTGCCTCCCGGAGATGAGGATTTCTCCCACCGCTGGCGTGTCATCAAGCGAATGGTCACGCAGCGCTGCCAAACCAGACTCAATCGACCGAATGGATGAACGCGCGTCGCAGTAAACGGAACCAAAGCACCCTTATGGCAGCATCGATTTTGGGAACATCTCATCGGCGATGAGGCCGACTTCAACCGGCATATCGATTACAGAAGTGGCTCCGATTAGTTGGACAGATTTTCGTTGAAGATTATTGAAGCATGGGTACGTGGCGCAGGTGAGCCATGGCCGTATTCGAGCTTCCATCGGTATGTCAAACAGGGGTGGCTGCCAGAAAATTGGGGAAGCAACATTGAACCACTCAACGGTGCTGACTTCGGCGCATGAGTTGGCGCGGACACGCGCCCGACGCTCGCTTCCCACGTCTCCTAGCTGCCGGCTTGGTCGATGCAATAAGCGCGTCCTCGTACATCGCTCGCCTATCACGCTCTGTCGCCATTTCTGGGGTATTGACGTCTTGGTTCCAAAGTCCCAAGAAAGAGTAAAGCGCGCAGCGGTAGATAACGGGCGCAAAACAGGTAAGGGGATCGCGATCGCGGCGCGACCACGGAAATATATCCTTCGGGGTCACCGGATTTCCGTGCAGGAAGTGATTGCGAGATTGGTACATCTCGTAATAAAGTTTTTGCACAAGAGTCATTCGTACCCGATTCTTGCGGAGTATCGCGGAGTACCGCTTCGCGCGCGAAGGTGGGTGAAGGAATCGTGCACTTTCCAAGACGCGCAGCACTTCGGGGAGACCTACTTGAGCCTGTTTCGGCCGGGTAAGGATTTCGTGGGCGCTTACCCAAAGAGATAGCTGGGCGCCATAGTCGTAGAAGGTGGCATTGTTTTGAAAGGGCATCGCGCTCGCCCAATACGCCATCTGTAGCGATCGAAAGAGTGCGGTCTCTCCCCACGTATTACTACGGGTAATGAACCTTTTCTTCCACCGGCCGAGCAACGCTTCGAGCAAATAAGCGTCGTAGAACTGCTTTGTGGGGGGGGGCCGTTGGAATCCCAGGCGTGGTTTGCCCGTGGAAATCTTCGACCCCGTCCAGGCCAAGCAATGCAGGGGAGTTGACAAAGACGTGCTGCCCGTCGTTGATTAATACGTAGGGATACAGCGAGAAGTAGTCGGAGACGTTGAAATACTGGAGCTGGGCGCCGTGAGAGAGGAACTTCATCCAAGCCTGGACCACTGCGGTCAGCGCGAGCGCGTTTCTGAATCCCACCAACAAGTCAAGGTCTCGTTTGACGTCTTCGCGGACGATCAAGACGCTAGGGCATACCTTGCGGCCGAATTGATCTCGGAAACGAGAGACGAACGTTCGAAATCCTGACTGCGTCTGCTCGTGGGAAAGCCGCTCGTCGGCCGACGGAACTACCGCGATGTACTCGTTTCCGATGCCCTCCTCGAGTTGAAGGTTGTGAAGAAGGGCGACGTAGCGCCAATTTGTCATGGGGCGAAACTTACTGGAGCCGGTAGCTGGAAAGACTTAACTAGAATTCGACCTCGTTATATATATGTAGAAACAGCTTCTACGTTTATAAACTTGTTTATATACATAGTAACCTTAGTGCCAGCGCGTTTATAGTTATATCAGCCCAACATCGTGGTGTTCATGACGCACGAAGTTCAGGGTCAGGTTAACAACTGCTTAATTCCGCCAAACCGAGTAATGAGTCCGAGTGTGCACTAAACCTTGAAGCGGAAACGCACGACATCGCCGTCACGAAGGACGTATTCCTTGCCTTCCAGCCGCCACTTGCCGGCTTCCTTCGCCCCGTTCTCGCCGCGGTAGGTTAGAAAATCGTCATAGGCGATGACCTCGGCGCGGATGAACCCGCGCTCGAAGTCCGTGTGAATGACCCCGGCCGCCTGAGGCGCCGTCGCTCCCACCGGAATCGTCCAGGCGCGCGCTTCTTTCGGGCTGGCGGTAAAAAAGGTGTGTAAGCCCAGCAACGCGTAGCCGGCGCGGATGAAACGATTGAGGCCGGGTTCCTCGAGGCCGAGCGCCGTTAAGTACTCGCGGCGTTCGCCCTCGCTCAAGCACACGAGCTCCGCCTCTAACGCGGCGCAAACTACGAGACTGGCCGCGCCTTCACGCGCGGCGTGCTGGGCGAGATCCTCCGTCCAGCGATTCCCGCGAAGCTCCGCCTCCTTGACGTTCCCGATATAAATCGTGGGCTTCATCGTTAACAGGTGCAGATCGCGCAAAAGCTCGCGTTCTTGGGGGGTCGAGTCCACCGACCGCAGCGCTTGACCCGCATCGAGGCGGCTGCGCGCGGTCTCGAAAACCTCCCTCGCGGCCGAGGCTTCCTTGTCGCCGATTTTGGCGCGCTTGATGACGCGCTCCAGGGCGCGCTCGACCGCCTCGAGGTCCGCGAGACAAAGCTCGGTATGGATGGTCTCGATGTCGGACAGAGGATCGACGCGACCTGCCACATGCACCACATTATCGTCCTCGAAGCAGCGCACGACCTGGGCCATGGCTTGTGTTTCCCGGATATGGGCCAGGAACTGGTTGCCCAAGCCCTCGCCCTTGGAGGCCCCGGCCACCAGGCCTGCGATATCGACAAATTCCACTTGGGTCGGAACGATTTTTTGCGGCTTGACGATGTCCGCGAGCGCCGTTAGGCGAGGGTCGGGTACGGCGACCAGACCGATGTTCGGGTCGATGGTGCAGAAAGGATAATTCTCGGCCGCGATCGAGGCTTTGGTGAGCGCATTAAACAGCGTGGACTTACCGACATTCGGCAGACCCACGATGCCGCATTTAAACCCCATCAGGAAAGTTAAAGCTTGTCACCGCGCTGATGCAGACGATTCATCGCCGCCGGAAGATCACCGCTAACGATCCGGGGCAGCAGATCGAGGGCGGCGTCGAGCGCCGATCCGATCGCTTCCCGATCAGCGCTCGAGGGCCGGCTCAAGAGGAACGGCGTGACCAGCTCGCGCGCTCCCGGGTGTCCAACTCCTACGCGCAGGCGAATGAAACCGGGATCGGGCACGCAGGCCAAAATATCCCGCAGGCCGTTGTGCCCGCCGTGACCCCCGCCGCATTTCAAGCGCACCGTTCCGGGGGGGAGATCCAACTCATCGTAGGCCACCAATACCGATGCCGCCGGCATTCGATAATAGTGCGTGAACGCGGCGACGCTGCGCCCGCTATGGTTCATGAACGCCATGGGCTTCAGCAACCAACACTCACGGCCCGCGAGACGGACCCGGGTGATGTGGCCAAAAAAATGCCTTTGTTCCTGAAATTCGGCGCGGCACGAGCGCGCGATCCGATCCAGCAGCCAGAAACCGATATTGTGGCGCGTCTCCGCGTACTCGGGGCCCGGGTTGCCAAGACCGACGATGAGATCGATCCCCGCGTGGTCCGACACGTCCGAGCCAGATCAAGCGCTCGGTTTCGGTTCGGCCGCCGCCGCGGCCGCAGGCTCCTCGGCGGTCTCCGCTAGAGCCTCGCCTTCGGGCACGACCACCCGCGGGATATGCACCGAGACCACGGGCTGGGCCGGATCGCCTCCATGCAGGAGCCCGGCGGCCTCGACACCGGCGGGCAGGCTCAGGTCCGAGAGGTGCAATGTCGTACCGACCGATATGTCCGCAAGATCAACAGCGATAAATTCCGGCAGGTCTTTCGGCAAGCACACGACTTCGACCTCGGTCATCAAGTGGCTGATGACGCCGCCGCCTTGTTTAACGCCGACACACTTGTCCGCGTTAACGAAGTGAATCGGCACCCGCATCGTGAGCTTCTCATGCTCGCTCACACGCAGCAGATCGACATGCATGATGCGAGGCTTATAGGGATGCCGTTGCAGATCCTTGAGCACCACTTTCTCCATCGCGTCGTTCAGGTTCACTCTCAGAATATGCGAATAGAACGCTTCCTGCGCCAGATGTTTTTGCATCTCGTCGTGACTCAACTGCAGCATCACCGGGTCTTTACCGGCGCCATATAGGATAGCCGGGATCTTGCCCGCGCGGCGCAGGCGGCGGCTCGCACCTTTCCCGGCGCCGGCACGGTTTTCAGCGCTGATTTCGAACTGTTTCACTTGGATTTCCCCTTTCGTTTGCGGTTTTTAGCGGTTGGCCATGCGCCCCTGCGACCGGGAGGCCATCAATCCATAAACATCGAGCTCAAGGACTCTCCCGAGGCGATCCGGCGTATGCTCTCAGCGAGCAGCCCAGCGACACTGAGCTGGCGGATCCGCGGGCATGCGGCCGCCACGGGTGCTAGCGGTATGGTGTCGGTCACCACCAGCTCATCCAAGGCGGACGACTGAATACGCTCGACGGCATTGCCCGAAAGCACCGGATGCGTGCAGTAGGCTAAAACCCGTGTGGCGCCGTGGTCCTTAAGCGCTTTGGCGGCCTCGCACAGGGTTCCGGCGGTATCCACCAAGTCATCGATCATGACACAGGTCCGGCTCTCGACATCGCCGATAATATTCATGACCCGGGCTTCGTTGGGGTTGGGACGGCGCTTGTCGATGATCGCGAGATCCGCATCATCGAGCCGCTTGGCCAGTGCTCTCGCTCTGACAACGCCGCCCACATCGGGGGAGACCACCATTACGCTCGGGTATTCGTGTTTCCACACATCGCCGAGCAGCACCGGCGAGGCGTAGATGTTGTCGAGCGGGATATCGAAAAATCCTTGGATCTGCTCAGCGTGGAGATCGACCGTCATGACCCGATCGGTCCCCACGCTCGCAATCATATTGGCGATCATTTTCGCGGTGATCGGCACGCGCGCAAAACGCGGGCGCCGGTCCTGGCGTGAATAGCCCATGTAGGGCATGACCGCGGTAATGCGATACGCCGAAGCGCGCCGGATGGCGTCCGCCATCACCAAAAGTTCGAGCAAGTGATCATTGGTCGGGGCGCAGGTAGGCTGTAGCACGAAGACATCGCGCCCGCGCACGTTCTCCGTGATCTCGACCATCACCTCGCCGTCGCTGAAACGGCCCACCGTCGCCTTCCCCAAGGGGATCTGCAGATGGTTGGCCACGGCCTGCGCCAAAGCAGGATTGGCATTGCCCGTAAACAGCATCACCGAATCAAACGACATGCCTGCCCCTTGGTCACCTAAACATGGCTGGGGTGCCAGGATTCGAACCTGGGAATGCGGGGATCAAAACCCCGTGCCTTACCGCTTGGCTACACCCCAATAGCACCTACTCGATGCGAGCCCCGCGCGTGCTCTTCGGCGAGCCGATCCAACAACGGAGAGCGGTTTAACCCCCTGGCTACAAACCCTTGCCAATCATCAGGCAAGGCCCGAATTACATCGCGCGCTTGGCCTTCCGCGCTAAAGCGCGCGAATACGCAGGCGCCGGTTCCTGTTAGCCGGGCGTCGCCCCATTGGTTAAGCCAGTCCAACGCTCTTGCCACTTCCGGGTAACGCGCCCGCACCACGGGTTCGCAGTCGTTGCGGCCGCCCGAGTTGATGAAATCGGCGATTGTGATGGCAGTCGAATCCCGTGTCAAATGCGGATCGGCGAACACCTTCTCGGTCGATACCATGCAGGGGGGTTGGATGATCAAAAACCAGGGCTCATCGAGCGACAGCGTCGTCAGCTTTTCTCCGACGCCTTCCGCCCACGCCGCCTGGCCACGGATAAAAATGGGAATATCGGCGCCGAGTTTTACTCCTAATTCGATCAGGCGCTCGGCGGGCAATCCAAGTCCCCATAATTGGTTTAAGGCGACGAGGGTGGTTGCGGCATCGGAGCTCCCTCCGCCGAGTCCGGCGCCGATCGGCAAACGCTTTTTAACCCTGAGATCGGCGCCGAAGCGGCTACCGGTGGCCGCCTGTAGAGAGCGCGCGGACTTGACCGCCAAGTCATCGTCGGCATGCACGCCCGGCAGCTCCGACAGACGTCGGATCCGGCCGTCCTCGCGCGGATGGATTTCGATGCTATCGCCTCTATCCAGGAATTGAAATACGGTTTGTAACTCGTGATAGCCGTCCCCGCGCCTCCCGGTAATGTGGAGAAAAAGATTGATCTTTGCTGGTGCGGGCCAGGGTGTGGCGAGCATTTTTCAACCCATCTCCCAGCTTTGCACGACCATCCGTACCTTGAGCTGATCGCTGTGCAAGAAGAGCTTGAGCGGGAGATCGACCGCCCCGCTGCGGCCATAGCTCAGAACACTGATGCGCCACCCGGACTGCTCTAGATCGATCATGCGGCCCAAGGGATCCAACTGAAGCCGGGATACCGGCGCCTCGGGATCGGGGATCCCGCGCACCCAGTAATGCAGACCCCCGACCGGCAAGGTCCACCCGAGCTGCTCCGAGAGCAGGGTCTCGGCATCGCGGGCCGTTAACGATTTATTGTCCGGCGTACGCATGACGACGCCACTCGCATCGCCATCCAGACCGTAGGTTCCTTGTCCCAGCGGGGCGACGATTCGCAGCGAGAAACCTTCACCCGCCTGCCGCCACTGCAAACCCGCCTGCCAACCGTCTCGGGGTGTTTGCACCGCGACGCGCCCATGGAGCGACCAGCGCCGCAAAGCATCGATCTCGCCGCGGTGGCGTTGCCAAGCCTGGTCGATGGCCGCGTTTCCCCCCAAGTGGTAGACGGGCATCTGCGCGCATGCGGTGAGCAACAGCAGCCCAAGCGCGGCATGCCTTGCTTTCACTGGTTGAGCCGCCTCATCACTTTCAGTAGATTCGGGTCCCCCGGCGTTACCCGCAGCGCGTTGTCCCAAACCCGCCGCGCCTCGGCTCTGTCGCCCTTCACCCACAAGATCTCCCCGAGATGCGCCGCTACCTCCGGGTCATTGCGGATCTGGAGCGCGCGTCGAAGATAGCTTTCCGCCTCATCCAAGCGCCCTAAACGGTAAAGCACCCACCCCATGCTATCGAGGACAAAAAAATCATTCGGCGTCAATTCCAGCGCTCGTTTAATGAGCGCATAAGCCTCTTGGTAACGGGTGGTGCGATCGGCGAGCGAATAGCCGAGGGCGTTGAGGGCTTGGGCGTTCTTGGGTTCGCGCGCCAGAATGTGCTTCAGATCGCGCTCCAGGAGATCGATGCGGCCGATCTTGTCCGCGAGCATCGCCCGGGTATAGAGCAGTTCCGAATCATAGCCCCCGGCCAGCGCTTGGTCATAAAGCTTCATGGCTTCGGTGTACCGGCTTTGGTGGGTGAGTATTTCCCCCGCGATCCGGATTGCCTTGATCCTCTGCTGCTCGTTCGAGGGTTTGATCGTCGCCAGATGGCGCTCGGCGTCCTTCACCTTACCGTCCTTAACCAGCGCCAGCGCGATGCTCAGTTGCGCGTCGAAATGATTCGGTCCTTCCTCAACCGATGAGTACCAATGGAGCGCCGAGGCGTAATCCTTTTTCGCTTCGGCGATTTGTCCCAAGTAATAACGCGCATCGTCGGTGTACTGTCCGCTCCGCGCGATGCGCATAAAACTTTGCTCGGCTTTGGCCAGGTCTTGGCCTTGGAGGTAGAGCAGCCCTAGCGCAAAGCGGACATCGGGGTTTTCGGGTTGCTCTTTGGCAAGGATCTCGAATTGGTCGCGGGCCGCATCGAAACGCTTATTGTCGGCGAGCAGCCTGCCGTAAGCCATGCGCAGATGAAAGTTCCCGGGATGTTCCTTCACGGCCTCCTCGATCCAGGTCAACGCGGTTTGCATGTCGCCCTGCTTTTGCAAGATCCCGAGATAGGCCACCGCCATGTTGGTGTCGAAAGGAGGAAGTCTCAGCGCCCGCTCCATGGTTTCCCGCGCTACCTGAACCTCGTCGGCGCGAAGCGCCAACCACGCATAAGCGAACAAGGCCTGTGGGTCATTTTGGCGCGTCGCCACCAGCCGCTCCATCACCTTGAGCGCCGCGGCTTGGTCCTTTTCGGTGCTGAGTAAATTGGCGATCAGCCGCAGGTTATGACTCGCCTGCTCATCGTCCGAGTCCGTCACGATTTCGAGATGTTTCAAGGCTTCGTCAAGCCGGCCTCCGCGAATCAATAACGCCGCCAGCACCCGCCGCGCCTCCGGATCATCCCCGGCGCGCGCGACCCAGAGCTCGGCCGCTTCCAGCGCGTCGTGTTCGCGTTTGGCGAAAATCGCGATGCGGGCCGCACGCTCCGCGACGCGCGCATCGGCTACTGTACGTGCGATCTCTAAATAATTTTCTGCCGCGATCTCGGGATGCCCCCGCTGCCCGGCGATTTCAGCGACCAGCAGCTTGTATAACATCTCTTCGGTGAGTTCGATCCTCGGCGTGGCGGCAGCGGCGCTCGCGGAAGGGATCATCACCGCTTGCGGCCCCGGCTGGGGCTGAACCTGGCTCGTAGCGCAACCGGCGAGCCACGCCGCGAGTAGGCACACAAGCCCAGGGCACGGAGATTGGCGCCGCTTAAACGGCGCGAACGTCAAGGAATCACGCGAAGACAGCATGGCTGAATGGCTAGTGGATTGTCACAGAAACACGCCGCAGAACACAGACCCGTTCCGACCAAGTCCGCGCAGCGGACGCGAGCCGGAATCCATGCGGAGCATAGGCCGACGCTGGATTCCCGCTTCCGCGGGAATGACGAATCTGATTTTCGACGCCGACGGTATATTCTGGCTTATTTGAGTTACAGAACACTAGATCCATGGTTTAGCAGTGGGCTGAAGAACGCGTTGACCGCCCCTGGTAAGGTTTTGCAAACGGCTGTCCGAAATCTCGGCAGCACTTCAGAATGGCGACTTCGACCAACCCCGGGATTATGCTAATGTTGCTATTCTACTGCATTCGTATTAGTAATTACTAAGAAGCGAGGGTTCTTTGGTTCGTGGAGCCCATCGCCCAGTCAGCATGCATAGACTCAATTTCCTCCTCCGCCAAGCACGGCCTCCATCGCAGCCGGGAAGCCCATGCCGCTCCTGGTAGTGGGAATCAATCATAAGACGGCGCCGATAGCCATTCGCGAGCGCGTCATGTTCACGCCCGATCGGCTCCCGCAAGCGCTCGCGGAATTTCGCCGTGTCGAAGGCGTCAACGAGGCCCTTATCTTGTCCACTTGCAATCGGACGGAAGTATACTGTCACCAGACTCACCCCGATACCCACAGCCCCCTCGCATGGCTCACCGGGTATCAGGGTCTCGATGCGGCGGAGATCAAACGCTATCTGTTTTCTTTACCGCAAGAAGACACCGTCCGCCACCTGCTACGGGTCGCGTGCGGACTTGAGTCGAGGGTGTTGGGAGAACCCCAAATCCTCGGACAGATCAAGAATGCCTATCGCATCGCGCGCCGCTATCAAACCCTGGGCAAATTACTGAACAGATTGTTTCAGCATGCTTTTTCTGTCGCCAAGAAGGTGCGGACTGATACCGCAATCGGATCGAGCCCGGTGTCCGTGGCGTTCGCGGCGGTCCGCCTTGCGCAACAGATTTTCGGTGAGTTCGGCGCGCGCACGGCGCTCCTCATCGGCGCCGGGGATACCATTGAACTGACCGCCCAACATCTCCACGAACGCGGGATCCGGCACATGCTGATCGCAAACCGTTCACTTACCCGCGCCGAAGCGCTGGCGGGGCGTTTCGGCGCCTATCCGGTCAACCTGGCGAACCTCCGCCATTATCTGAAAGAGGCGGACATCGTGCTTTCGGCCACGGCCAGCGCGCAACCGATCGTGACCAAGGCCTTGGTCGAAGAGGCATTGCAGTCCCGCAAACACCGCCTCATGTTTCTAGCCGATTTAGCCGTACCCCGAGATATCGAGCCTGAAGTCGCCACGCTCGCCGACGCGTATCTCTATACCGTCGATGACTTGGAAGTCGTCATTCAGGATAACCTCCGGCTGCGGCAGACGGCGGCCGCGCAGGCGGACGAAATTATCGCCACCCAAGTCAACCGCTTCCTGGACTGGGTGCAGTCTTTGGATGCGGTGGCGAGCGTGCGCGCCTTACGCGGCAAGGCCGAGACCGTCCGCGAACAAGCAGTGCAGCTCGCCCGCCAGCGCCTGGAAAGCGGGGCGGACGCCACGGCGGTCATCGAGTCTCTGGCCCATCAGTTGACCAATAAACTAATTCACATCCCGAGCGTGAGAATGCGTGAAGCGAGCGCCGCCGGAAGGCTAGAAGTGCTAAGGGCGGCACAAGAGATCTTCGATATAAGCCCGCCGGACCCATCCATTTAATCCTCGTTCGGCGATCGCGGGATGCGCGGATGCGGCCGCAATCTAGCCCGGATTTCTCACCGATAGCCAAGAAAAAGGCCGTATCTCGTGGCATAATATGTGTTCGATCAGCATGTTATGCACAATGACGAGGACGGCCTTATGGAAACACAGTGTAACGG
>JALZJW010000003.1 GCA_030859565.1 Pseudomonadota bacterium | reverse complement strand
GGTCCTCAGACATCTGACCAAAACGACCCAAAAGCTTGGCTTTCAATTGATTCCCAATCCCCAATCGGCTTAAAAAATAACGCTATGTACCAGGCTATTCAAATGTGTTTCTTGAGAGAGAGAGTCAGGCTTTTTGTCCCGTATAATCCGCCACCCCGGCGCGTCGAGCGCGCCACCTTCAGATCCCAAGCGTAGCGCCTTCTCGAAGGCTAGGGCCTAAGCCTACCCGACGCCGATTGCGAATAAGCTTGGGTCGTTTTTTTGCGTGGTGGACTTCGTTGTGTGGGGAGGGTTATCGAAACCCGATACCATCCCCATCGGCATCCTCTTGGCCGGGATTCGGGTTTCCCCATCGCCGGAGCCTGTACCGAGCGAAGTCGAAGGAAGTGCTGCCGGGAACACCGCTGACAGGAGCACGCTCAAGATGTTCTTACAGAAGATCGAAACGCAATACGGGAAGGCCGAACGCATCTGGGTGATGGACCGCGGGATCCCCACCGAGGAGGTCCTCGAAGAAATGCGCGCGGCCGAACCGCCCGTCTACTACCTCGTCGGCACCCCCAAGGGCGGTTCGCATGGGTGATGTCGGCCGCGCCCAGGCGCTGCTTAAAGCAACCAGTCCAACGGGTCGATAAGGTGCAAACACGAGTTAGGCGTCTGAATCGGAGGCTTACGCTATGGGATTGCCGCGGACTTTTGTTGGCTTCAGCAGCACGGATATTCGGTACTACCGCTTGATGCAGGCGTGGGAAGAACATGAGCACATCGACTTCAGCTTCACGGACTGCCAGCTCGCATCAGAGCTCAAATCGGAAGACGAGAACTACATCAAGAGGAAGTGCGGAGAGCGCATCAACATGGCAGGTAAATACGTCCTGCTCATTGGCACTGACACACGCTCAAAGCACAAATATGTCCGCTGAGAAGCTGAGGTGGCGATCGAGAAGGGGTGCACCGTTATTGGCGTCAACCTCGACGGCTCAAGACGACTCGTCGAAGGTACATGTCCGCCGATCATCCACGATATCGGAGAGATCTTTGTTCCGTTTTCTGCAAAGCTCATCGCCCAAGCCCTTGAGCACTACCAAATGCACGACAGCAATTGGTATTACTACAAAGATGAGACTTACCGGCAACTCGGGTACGCCTAACCAGCAGCTGCAACCGACGCTGAACTGCAGCAGGCGCGTTCGCGTGCGTCAGCCGGATCACCGGTAAGGGGGAGATCGCTGCAACCGACGCTGAACTGCAGCAGGCGCGTTCGCGGGTTGGTTCTTTCGCGGCGCGGCTGAGCTGCGGCGTTGGGCGTAAAAGAAGCATGAGTACAATCAAGGCGTTCTTATCTGCACATAGGGACGCAATTAATGACCTTTTGAAAAAATCAGGATTCTACATGAATAAAGTAACTCACCGGTTGATTCTCACAACAATCTCTTGCAGCGTAGCCGCCACAATGGCTTTTGCTCAGACACCTGATGGTGTTCCGCCGTCCAGAGAAAATGCCTGCGAAGAGGCTGGTCTTACCGGAAACCTGCTTGGTCTTTGTAGAGCTTATTGGGAGGCAAATGACTGTGATGTTTTATCCAGCCCCAGCAACAATAAATCGTGCGATGCGATAGCAAGAAATTTTGCGCGCTTATCAGGAGGGCTTGATATTAAGGATATTTTTCTATCGTCGGGAAGTGGGGTAATAAAACCAGAAGGCGGAGAAGTCATCCTAGATGGTGTTGCGAAAGCAATTTTTCCGGCAGGAGCTTTCCCTTCCGACACTCAAGTAACAGTAACAACAAGTAGCACTGCTGAGGTCGCTGCTGCTTTCAATGAGTTTACGAGTATTTTCCGTCCTGCCAATCGACTAGCTTACGAAATTCGTATTAATACAGGATTGCAGCCTCCTGTTTCGGATACTGTTCGTGTGGAAATTGCGGTTCCCGACGATTTTCTCAACGCTGTTCCAGCAGATCATCAGATCGAGCTGTTTGCACAACTGCTGAGCGACGGCGGCGAAGAAACTATAGATTTGTTTGAGTTATTCGACGCTACGTTTGATGCGTCTACGAAAACAATTATTGCCGAATTACCCACTTCTATATTTTCTGATACAAGGAACAGCACTGGAGATTTCGAGGCGATAATTACCCTCGCTCCAACCCCGGGGGTCAACCGGACGGTGTCAGCGATTTCGCTACTATCATTCGATACTGTGCTTAGAGCATCTATTTCACCGGCAGCGACTGCATCGGAATGTAAAGCCGCGTCAATACAATGCCCATTGTCCATCGGTTGCACCGTGACTAGCCCATTTAATCCGGCACGAAAGCATCCTGTAACTGGGGAGGTCAAGCCTCATACAGGCGTGGATTACCGTGCCCCCAATGGCAGCGATGTAGTATCGGCCGCAGATGGAAACGTGGCGACATCGCAAACGGTAAGTGGCTACGGCGAAACGATAGTAATACGCCATACCGATGGCAGCGCAACCCTTTATGCACACCTTCAGCAACGTAATGTAGCTGTCGGTACTTCGGTAACCAAGGGCCAAAGTATCGCCATTTCGGATAACACTGGCACCTCGACTGGCCCACATCTGCATTTTGAATACGTCCCTAATGGACAGATTTTCAAGTCCAAGAATCGCATCGATCCTGATCCGTGCATTGATGCATTGGCCTCTGGAAGTATTACTGTACGAGATAACGGGTCCTTGGCCGACGATGCGTTCCAAGTGTTCTTGGACAATATTCTCATTGGGTCTACTGCTATAGGTGCATCAAACACCTTGGCAGTAAACAACCTAATACCAGGGAATCATCAGCTAAAAATAACGGCTATTATCGCTCCCGATAACGTGGGAACTTATGAAATAACACTAAACGACGGTCTCACTTTTTCAGGGGGCGGAACTTCAAACTCCGGTATCTTGGCTCAGGGATCGTCTGCAACATTCACTATCGTGGTTCCGCAACAGTAGCAGCGTAACACACGTTTTCCATGAATAACAAAGCACAATATTCAATGGTGTTAAAGCAGCGTTTCTCTCTGCGAAGCGCTGCGTTACTTCTTGCGATGTCCTGTTGGTCGGTATTTGTTGAACTGGGGCATGCTGCTGAACCTGCTACGACTCATCAGCTTAAATGTAGCCCAAAGACTTTCACACGTGATGATTTGCTAAATATAGAAATAGGGGTATCTCATCCTGGTGAACTTGCCATCGTTCGGCCTGATGGCGAGTATTTTTTTATAGCGCAACGAGTGCTTGGGAATTCGACAATAAAGGCCATTCCCAGCGATATATTTCGCAACATCGTGGCTTTACAAATTTCGCCTAAAACATTTGTTGCTCATCGCTGGCGAACTGGCGCGCCCGATTACGAACTGGTTTTTAATGGGATTGGAACCTATAAAGTGATTCTTGGAGAACCGCTGGAATCAGATATTGAAAGCAACACGCAAGTGTGTGAATTCACCTTGACAAAATAAAATGTCGATACCTGAGTCGTAATGTTCTGTGCTTCACCTTATGCCGCCGCCCAACAAAGCGCTCCAGCCGACGCTTTCCGCTACGCTCCAAGCGTCGGCTGAGCTATACGTATGAGCGAGGGATGAGAGGGCGCGAATGAGCACTGAGAAAATCCTTTCCGGGATCAAGGTGCTGGTGGCGGACGACAGCAACACGATCCGCCGCAGCGCCGACATCTTCCTCCGCAAGGCGGGTTGCGAAGTCGCTTACGGCGAAGACGGTTTCGACGCACTCGCCAAGATACCGGATTTTAAACCAGATCTTATCTTTGTGGATGTGATGATGCCAAAACTCGACGGCTATCAGGTCTGCGCCGTGGTCAAACAGCATCCCCGATTCAAAGCGACACCTGTCATCATGCTGACCAGCAAGGACAATGTCTTTGACCGCGCTCGCGCCAAGCTCCTAGGCGCCGATGAGTATATGACCAAGCCCTTTACTCGGGACAGCCTGCTGAATGCGGTGGCAACGTACGCATGCAGGACCGTGTCATGATCAGAATGCTTGCCGGACATGCCGATTAAAAATGTTCTCGTCGTGGACGATTCGCCCACTGACCGCGCGGTTCTGTCGGAAATTCTGACCAAGAATCACTATGCCGTCTTCATGGCCGAAAGCGGGGAAGAAGCCATCGCCCGTTCCAAGCAGTTGTTGCCCGATCTGATCCTGATGGACATCGTGATGCCCGGAATCAACGGTTTCCAGGCCACCCGCACGATCGTGAGAGATCAGGCAACGCAGCATATCCCCATCATCATCTGTACCACCAAGGGTCAAGAAACCGATAAGACTTGGGGATTGCGCCAGGGGGCGCGAGATTACCTGATCAAGCCGATCAACGCCGCCGAGTTGCTCGGCAAGATCCAAGCTCTGTCGTAAAGCCATGCTGGACCGGATAAGCTTGGTGGAGTTCCAGAAGCGGCTTGCGGTGCGCTTACAGAGCACGGTAAACACCGCGCCCGGTCGCTCGGCGCTCGGTATCCAAGCGGGCGAAGAATGTTGGGAGTGCGATTTACTCGATATTAGCGAAGTGTTACCGGTGCCCGCGCTGGTCGCCGTCCCCCACACCAAACCCTGGTTTCGGGGTCTTGCCCATGTCCGCGGTATTTTTTACAGCATTGTGGATCTAGCCGCGTTTCGCACGCAGGCAAGCATTACACCGATCACTGTGGAAAGCCGCATCATTCTCGCCAGTCCGAGGCTCACGGTACCTTTCGGTCTGCTGGTTTCCCGTGTGCTTGGACTGAGGCGGGTCGGGGAGGTCTCGCGTGATGCCGGCCAAGGCGACCAGTTTCCGTGGCATGCGGGGGAGCGTGTTGACGAAGTCGGGGTGTTGTGGCGAACGATCGATATGACTCGCTTGGCCGGCGATTCGGATTTCTATCAGGCGGCGAACCGAAGCGACCGCGCATGATCGGGCTCCAACACAAACAGGATCAAGGGACCTTTGCTAGGCCCTGTAGGACCATCTCGTGCAGGCGAATACTATGAGTGCTGAAGCGATTACCCTAAATTTACCGCCAGAGACTGAATGCGAGGATTCAAAGGCATCGCGTTTTCGATTCCGGCGCACCCGTCTGAACCGAGCGTACTGGATCAGCGGGATGCTGTTCGTGTTACCCGTCTGCGCCTTGATCTACCTCGTCAGCACCGATCTGAATGCGCGCATCGACCTTGCCGGGAAAGAAAGGATGGGAATCGAGTACCTCGTCCCTTTGCTCGAACTTGAGCGGAGCTTGCAAGTCTATCGAGCGTGGATGGCCGTCCCGGGCCGCGGTGGCACACGTGTGTCCGACCCTGAGTTTACAAAACCAATCGATGAAGCGCGCCAAGCGGTGAGCGCGGCCGACAAGCGCCTCGGAGCGATGTTGGGGGTCGGTCAGCTTTGGAGGCAAACGGAGGCCGACTGGCGCCGGATCATGAGCGGCCTTGTCGGCATGGACACCGCCGAACGCCAAGTCGCGACCGGCGCCCTTTTGATGCGGAGCGCCGCGCTGATTCGCGACGTGGCCGACCGATCGCATCTGACAATCGACCCAGACCCCGATACCTATTATCTTCAGGAAATTCTGACACGAAACATACCGGCGGCCGTGTATGGGATCACGGAGGCTTTGAATTCGGGCGTAGTTTCGATGCTCGCCGAGCAGTTGCAGGACAGCGTGAAACGCGCAACCGGCGTGGATGGGTCGTTTCGGCCTACAGTCCGGTCCACGGCCAAGGCTGCGCATGTCTCGCTTATCAATCTGGCAACTTTTGCACCGATGGATCCTCCGGTCTCCGGATCGGCCGCTGTGGTGCCGGGCGATGCTGCGGCAGCGAACGATACCGGCGTCGATTCTGGCGCCCGGAGCGACGCCATCGTCGGGGCCCTTGATAGTCTGTTAGCGCTCGCACGCGCGAGCGCCGCGGCCTTGGACGAGAGCTTGGCCGCCAGGATGACCGGTCTCAGGGCAACGCTATGGGCGCGCCTCGCGCTCGCTGCCGGGTTTTGCTTCCTCGCGATTTTAGCCTTAGGCGCGCTCTGCCGGGCTCAGCGACGGGCCGCGGCGGAACGCGATGGGGAAGCGCAGCGCGTGGTGTTTGAAAACAAGCGAAGCCAGCAGGCGATCCTGCTGCTCATAAATGAGCTTGGCGAGGTCGCCGGCGGCAACTTGGCGGCGCGGGCCACGGTAAGCGCGGAGATCACCGGGGCGATCGCGGACTCTATCAACGTGACGATTGAGGCGCTTCGTGATCTAGTCCAGGGCATCGACAAGGCATCGGCGCAAGTCAAGGCGTCCACGGAGCGTGGCCGTGCCATCGCCAACGTGCTGGCCGTCTCCACGACAGATCAGTCGGAGCAGATCAAACAAACCGCGTCCTCGGTACAGACGATGGCGCAGTCGATCGCGGAGGTATCGGAGAACGCCTCGCGTTGCGCGGACGTGGCCATGCTGTCGCTCAACGCCGCCAACGGCGGGGCCGAGGCCGTGCGTTCCACCATCGCTAACATGGATGAGATCCGCGCGCAGATCCAGGAGACGGCCAAGCGCATCAAGCGTCTCGGGGAGAGCTCGCAGGAGATCGGCGACATCGTCTCCCTCATCGATAACATTACCGAGCAAACCAATGTGCTCGCCTTGAACGCGGCGATCCAGGCGGCGGCCGCGGGCGAAGCCGGCCGCGGCTTCACGATCGTGGCCGAAGAGGTGCAACGCCTGGCCGAGCGTTCTACGAAAGCCACCAAGGAGATCGCCGCACGCGTCAAGAGCATTCAATCCGATACCGCCGATGCCGTGGTTGCCATGGAACAAAGCACCAACCAGGTAGTAGAAGGAACGAAACTATCCGTGACCGTCAATCAAGCACTCTTGGATATCCAGAACGTGACGCCGCGGCTCGCAAACCTGGTCCAGTCGATCTCGGTGGCAACGCAGAAGCAGACCGAAATCGCCGAACAAGTCTCGTTCGGGATGACCCAAATCCTGGAGGTTACGGATAAGACGACGGCCAGCGCCACGCAAATCGTAACCTCTGTCATCAAGCTCGGGGAAACCGCCCGCGCACTCCGCGGATCGGTGGCCAGATTCCAGTTGTAGTTGGATGGCGAGGCGGCGAATCCGATGATCAGGGGAGATTCCTTCGCACCCGGGCGGCTCGGAATTGTAACGAGGACGCTATGCGCGGAATTCACCCAGGTCAGGGAGGCCATCGGACGGTGCTCAAACGGCTTGCCCGATAACACGGCGTTGCGGCAAGTGGGGGCGAGGCTACGCCGGGTGACCGGGGTCCTTGAGATGGTCGGGGCACCGGTGCAGGCGCGTTTTCTCCTCGAGTTCGCCGAGATTGCCTTGAGCGGTGCATCGTCGGACGCGAAGGCCGCAGCCGTCGCAGCGGGATGCCTCGGTGCCGCGGTCAGCGAGCTTGGAACCGGTACCGCGACCACGCATCCGCTGCTGCAAGAGTTACAAGAGGAGCGGCCCGATAGCGACGACGCCGAGACATTGCTCAGGCACGGCCACGAGGCGTATCAGCGTGGGCTGCTAGGCTGGCTGCGCGACGGTTCCACGGGCATCGAATCGATGCATCAGGGTCTCGCTCGTGTCGCGCGCCTGCGGCCTGCACCCCATCGAAGCTTGTGGCGCTTGGCGGCGATATTCATTGAATGCCTGCGCCTGAGCATCATACCGGGAGACGTAAGCACCAAGAAACTTTGCGCACGCATTGAACAGCAGCTAAGACGCCTGCGCTCAGGGTCCTTAGCGGGCGACGCCCCGTTGCTCTGTGATATTCTGGCCCTGATCGCGATGCCCCCAACGGGCAGCGCCCGCTTACGCGAGGTCATCGTTCCATTCGGTTTAGGTTCGCTGCTGTCTATTACGGCAGAACAGCTTGCCGCTGGGGCGATCCCGGCACCCGGGAGAGGTGAGCTTCGCGAGGCGTTGCGGGCCGGGAAAAGCGCCTGGGCAGAGTTCTGTGAAGGCCGAAGCGAGGCTCTCGCGGAGTTCCGTGAACAGATTACACGGGCGGCGCAGAACACTCATTCGCTCGGCAACGTGCAGGGCCTCTTGCAAGCCATCTGCGCCTGCGCCTCGACCCCACGGTCGCCCGCCATGGCAGGATGGACGGTCGAGATCGCCGGTGCGCTGCTCGCGGCGGAGAACGCAAGCGAGCTTTCTCGCATCGGCCCGTCGATCGCCGCAGGGATCGAAGCTTTAACCACCCGTCTGTCCGCGGAACCCCATGCGGCCGATGGCATGGTGGTTTCCCCGATGTTTTGGCTTTCGGACTCGACCGCGCCAGCCGCGCACGAGGTGCTCGCACGGATCAAGCATGCCGAGCAGGTACTGGCGGAGTTTCTTGTCGATCGATCGAAAGCCGGTGAGCTTCACGCTCTCGGTCTGTCACTTTCCGCGTGCAGCGCGGTCTTGCGCATGCTCGGACTGGACCGGGCCGCGGATCTGGCGATTAAGATCCACGGCCAGGTTACCGAGCTTGCGCAACCCGACCTCCCCCTCACGGAGGAGCGGACGTGGCGTGCCGCGGAGGCTATCTGCAGCCTAGAACTCTATTGCCGAACGCTCGTAGAGCGATGCGGCAATGCCGATTTCCAGCGGCTCGATCTCTTGGGTTTACGGGACACCGAGGCGCCAATCACCGGCGCCGGCGTCCCAAAGCGCAAGGAGCTTCCATTCGCCAACGCGCCGGCGGAAGGCGAATCTCAAGCGCCACCGACGGCGAGCGTACGCGTTGCGGACGAGGCCGATGAGCTCTTGGCCGTATTCATCGAGGAGTCGGACGAGATCGTGGCGGCGCTTTCTCAGCACGTGCAACGTTGCCGCGAGACATTATCGGATCATGCGGCCTTGACCGAGATCCGGCGCGGCTTTCACACCCTCAAGGGTAGTAGCCGCATGATCGGGCTCACTGCGCTAAGCGCATCGGCGTGGGCCTTGGAGGATATGCTGAACTCGTGGCTGGAACTGCATAGACCGACAACGCCGGCGCTGTTGGATCTCCTCGTCCTGGCTCAGCAGCGGTTCGCGAAGTGGACGGGGGCACTCAAACGGGATGGCTGCGTTGATGCGGACAACGCGGAGTTACTGGCCGGCGCCGCGCGTATGAAAGGCAGCGATCTATGCGCGCTGGTGGCCGCAACCGCTACCCCGGCAATAATTTCGGACATCGTGGAGCCGGATATCGACATCGGTAGCGCGGCCGTTCCGGCTGCCCTATTCGCGATTTTCCAACGAGAGGCCGCGGAGCATCACCGGCGGTTAATGGGCCAAGTCGATAATCTCAGCAAGCACTCCGAGGCGGCGCTCGACGCTGAATTCGTACGGCCCGCGCATACCCTCGCGAGCATCAGCCGCGCCGTCGGGCTGCCGTACCTCGCGGATCTGGCGCATGCACTGGAGCAGTGGCTGGACACGCTGATCCGGCAATCCAAGCATCTCGACGAACCGGCCCGTGTTCTGATGCACAAGGCGCTGGCGCTCGTCGGCGACATGCTGGATGCGCTCCGGCAGCGGCAAGCGCCCTCCGGCGAAATAGTCTCTCAGGGGGCGGCGGTGAGCGGCGCAATCGTGTCCTTGGTAGAAGCAATGACCGCCAAGAGCCCAACCGGAAATGCAGCAGGAGGCTCGGTGGTCTGCAACACGACCACCGATCCGGCGCCGCTCATGCCGGGCCGACCGGTCGCGTCGCCCGTCGCGGCAATGCATGGGAACGAGGGCGCGGACGCGGAACTGTTGTCGGTGTTTGTCGAGGAAGGCGGGGAATGCATTGCCGCCATAGGCGCCGGGTTGCGCGCATGGAGAGCCGATCCGTCGGAGCGCGAGGCGCCGCAGGCTCTACGCCGGGTTCTGCACAATTTCAAAGGCAGTGCTCATACGGCGGGTGTCATGGACATCGGCGACCTCGTCCACCACCTCGAGGGGCGAGTGGAGGCCTTGACCGGCGCTCCGCCGGCTAGCGAATTTGACGATCTTGAGCATCGCTTCGATGTGGTGGCGGTTGCCATCGAGCGTCTTCGGGCCGATCTCGACCGGCGGCGCGATGTCCCGGGCAACGCCCCGCCGACAGCTGTGCCAGCGGGGCTAACGAGCACCATGCGTCCGCGCGTGCAGGCTCCGCCGAGCGCTTCCGGTGATTCGCTATTGAGAGTACGCGTGTACATGGTTGAGCGATTGCTGAATCAGGCGGGCGAAATCAGCATCGCGCGTTCGCTGGTCGAGGCCGAAATGGCGCAACTCAAGCGCGGCTTTGAAGATCTTCTGGGCGTTCTTACGCGCTTACGGGAACAGCAGCACGACATTGAAATCCAAACCGAAAGTCAGATTCATTCGCGTCTGCCCCAGCGCCAAGCGAGCACCGATGGATTCGATCCGCTGGAGCTGGATCGCTATACGCGCGTCCAGGAGATCGCGCGCATGATGGCCGAAAGCATCAGCGACAGCCGCATCCTGCACCAGCATTTGGACCAGAGTATAGAACGCATCGGCGCCGCCCTCGCCGAACAGGGGCGCATCACCCGGCAACACCATCAGGACCTCATGTGCGTTCGCGCGTTGGCATTGCGAAGCGTGGCGGACCGCCTCTACCGCGTCGTGCGGCAGGCCGCCCGCGAGGTCGGTAAGGACGCGGGTCTTGTGATTCACGGCGAGCACCTTGAATTCGATCGCGCTCTCTTAGACCAGCTCGTGGCGCCGCTCGAGCACCTCTTGCGAAACGCCGTTGTGCATGGCATCGAGAGCCCCGCTGTCCGCGTGCGGGCGGGCAAGCCCGAACACGGCAAGGTGGTTTTAACCGTCCGCCAGGCGCCGCCCGGCATCGTGATCACGGTATCCGATGACGGCGCGGGGCTCGATCCGGCGCGCCTACGCGCCAAGGCCGTGGAGAAGGGGCTGATCGGACAGGGCGCGCCGCTCAGCGATGAGGAAGCGATGCATCTCATCTTCTCTCCTGGGTTTTCGACCGCCGAAGTGGTAACCGGGCTCGCCGGCCGCGGTGTGGGCATGGATGCGGTGCTGGATGCTATCACCGCCGCGGGAGGCCGTATCGAGGTACGCTCTGAAGCAGGCGCCGGTGCCTGCTTTTCCTTGTTTCTGCCGGTCACCCACGGCATCGTGCATGCGGTCCTGGTGCGTGCCGGGAGCGCCCTCTATGCCATCCCCTCGGCCATGTTCGAGCAAGTTCTTGAAGCGCAGGCCGAGCATCGGGAAGGGAATGAGCATCGGCGCCCTTTTGTTCATGCTAGCCGCGAGTACCCGGCAGTCCATTATCTGCCCAGGCTCCTCGGTGATTCGGCGTGCGTGACGAGTGTCATGCGCCAACAGAAGCTCTTGCTTCTCCATGAGGGCGGCGCACACGCCGCGGTCTTGGTCGATGAGGTCATTGGTAACCGCGAGGTCATTATCAAGGGCGTGGGCCCGCAGCTCAGCGGGGTCCCGGGGATCCTCGGGGCGACAGCCCTGGGTGATGGGCGCAGCGTTCTAATTCTCAATCCAGTCCAGCTGGCGCATCGGAACGAGGCGGCGATCGCGGCGCAGCGCGCGGCCGATTCCGCCCGTGCCCGGGCACCGGGAGCGCCACTGGTCATGGTCGTGGACGATTCTCTGACCGTCCGAAAGTTCACGGAACGCTTGCTGTCACGATACGGTTACGAGGTCACGACCGCGCGCGATGGAATGGATGCCATGGAGCAAATGGCTGTCAGCCTGCCCGATGTGATCCTGCTCGACATAGAAATGCCGCGCATGGACGGATTCGATCTCGCCCGCAAGCTCAAGCAGAGCCCAAGAACGGCGCACGTGCCGCTCATTATGATTACCTCGCGCGCGGCGGAAAAACATCGCCGCCACGCCTTGGGTTTAGGGGTGGATGCCTTCCTAGGAAAGCCCTACGTAGAGCAACAGTTACTTGATCAAATCGCTGGTTTCGTACAGCGTCCCGCGGCATGATGGCGGACGCCCAGTCGGCGCCGGTACGCGCGGTTCAGGCTGCGGGGGGCACGAAGCTTCGATCGACCGCCTCGAGCACTTCGCTTGCGGATTGATAGCGCTCCTCGGGCCGCTTGGCGAGCAAGCGGTCGACTAAGGCTTGATAGGCCGCTAGTTGGGCTGGTAAACGCGGGATCGGCGCGTTTATGTGCTGGCGCAGCAAGGCGGCCCAATCCCGCGCAGTGAACGGCTTGGCGCCGGTGAGCATTTCATAAAGGATGGCGCCCGTGCTATAGAGATCGCTGCGGTGATCGCCCTGCCGCCCCTCGCATTGCTCGGGGCTCATGTAGTGGGGCGTACCGAGTAAGGTCTCCGTGCCCAAGACCGCTTGCTTGGGGTCTGTATCGAGCCGTGTGGAGATCCCAAAGTCGATCAGCGCTAAGCCGCCGTCGCTCCGGAACATGATGTTCTGCGGTTTTAGATCGTGGTGTACGATACCGTGGGCGTGTATGTCCCGGAGCGACATCAGAATCTCGTAAAATACGGCCATCGCCTCGTGGCGCGCGAACGCCCTGCTTTTGAGACGCTCCTTGAGCGCGCCGTGGCAGAAATACTCCATCACGATGTAGGCGTTCAAATCGGTGAATCCCTGATCGTAGATCTTGACCACGTAGCGGCTTTGGATGCTGGCGATCAGACCATACTCGCGTATAAATAGCGTGATGAACTGTTCATCCTCAAGCAGTTTTTCGTCCAGTACCTTCAAGGCCACCGTTGTCCCGGCCCGCAAGTGATTCGCCAGGAAGATGATGGACATGCCGCCTTTAGCGAGTTCCCGGATCACCCGGTAGCCGTCGATCTTGATGCGCGCGTGATCGCCGGAACCGGGTGGATCCGCGACCGTCGCGCTTGGAAGGAGTTCGACCCCGAGTTCGGACAGCAGCAGGGTTTTCTCCGAGTCCACGGCGGCTTCGGCCGAGGCTTCGCCCGCGATTTGCCGCTGCCGCACAGCGTTAATCGCCGCCGTCAGTCGCACCCCGGACACGTCCCTCCGCGACAGGCACGCCGCGGCGCCGAGGGCCACGGCCTGTGCTGCCGCTTCGCTGTCCTCGGGGTCGGTCAGGGCAATGATCGGCGGGCGCTCGGGAGAGGCAGGCGCCCCACGCAACCATTCCAAACCCTCGCTATGGCTCGCGCCACAGTCGAGCAGCACGAGGTCAACCCAGGGCCAAGGTGTGGGGGTTTTATCCTCCGAGCGAAATACCCAATCCTCTACCTCCACGTCTGGCCACTCGATTGCGAGCAACTGCGCGAGCAGCACGCGGAAATCCTCCGTATCGGAAACAATCAAGAAGCTTGGCATCGAGGAAGATCTTTCTTGAGTCAAAAAACGCCGTGAAGAGCTTTGATTCAGGTTTTGCCGTGTTATCGGCGAAGGAGTTGATTAATTCAACCAAACCACCCCACGGTGCGCCGATGAACCGCTCGTGCGTGTCGAACGCTCGAGGCATCAAGCGGCGGGCCTGATGCCGACGCGTTCCGGCTCGTCGCCCTGAAGATATCGCCGTAACGCGAACAGACCGAGGGGCGTGATAAGCGCCATGAGGCCGACGAGCAACCATAACGTTTCGCAATCGCGCGGGCCTGCCTCGGGACAATAGTTCCCGAGCAGAAACCCGGAGAGCATTCCGACGAAGAATTTTGCGATGAAAAACGGCAGGAAGGAGAGCGACATGTAGGAGGCCTCTTGGCCTTGCGGAGCGATCGCGGCCGTATACTCGTAGAGCTTCGGTGACCACAGCGCCTCCCCGAGGGAGAGGAAACAGACGAACAGGAAAATACCCATGTAGCGGGGATCCACGATTCCGGGGATCCCCAGCCAGGTGTGCACGATGAGATCGCCCACCCGGCTGGTGGCGAGCGGCTCGAAGATCGCGGGCGGTACGGCGATGAAAAATACCGAAAGCGCCGCGATGAGACTGCCGAAGCTGACCATGCGGTAGGCCGGTATCCCCTGCGTGAGCGCCCCGACCACCGGCACGAGCGCGATGATCATCACGGCGTTCAGAACCCCGAATAACTGACCGATCGGGGCGCCCGCGCCGAGCTCGCGGATGCCGTATTTGGGAAAGGTGTAGTACATGTGGTAGAAGATGAGACGCACGCCCACGACCAACGTTAAAAAGACGAGGAAACGATAGAACGCGGGTTGCTGCCAGAGCCCGGTAAAGAGGCGCATCGCTCGTCGTAGCGCATCGCGGTAGGCGAAGGCGGGGCGAGTCTCAAGAGCGCCGCTCCGGGCGCCCGCATCGGTGACCTCGATTTCATCCCGAAGACTAAGATATACCGCGATTAAGCCGATGCCGGACAAGACCACGCTTACGAGGAACAGCGTGCGATAGGTGCTCAGCGTGGCCTCGAGCAGTGGAAGTTTGTAGTTGCCGTATTCGCCGAGTTGCTGGCGTACCGCGTCGAAGATCCAGCCAGCGCCCGCGAACCCGACGTTCATCGCCGTATAGAATACCGAAAAGGCCATCGAGCGCTGGCGCGCCGTAGAGAAGCGCTTGACCGCGGCGACCATAACCGGTGTCAATAAGGCCTCACCCAGTGCCAGCGGCATGAGGCCGAGCGGGAGAGCGAGCCACGCTACCGTGGTAGAGGTCATGATAGCTCGTGAGAGCATGCTAATAGCGAAACCAAGCAGCAGAGCCCGGCGCAGACCGACGGCATCGACAAAGGATCCAACCAGCACGGTGAAAAGCGTCATGAGCGACGACCAGGCCGCGATGAGAAAGCCTGCTTCCGTATCGCTATAGCCTAGGTCCGCGGAGAGCCAGAGCACCAAGGTCATGTTCATCACGCTGTAGGCGAGGATCGCCAGCACCTTGCTTGCGAAGATAACCCATAGCTCCGGGACGGCGCCGCCCAATACGGTGAACTTTGCGAGGAAGGATCTCATGTTTTTCTGATTGGCCGTCTGAAAAGCCCTTTCAGACTCCGGCGGCCGTGGGGAAAATCACATCGACGCGCAGACCCGGCGCGTTATCGCTGAGCCTCAGTTCCGCCTCGTGCAGTTGTGCGACCGCCGCGACGAGGCTCAAACCTAAGCCGCTGCCAGAGGTCGTGCGGCTGGCTTCGAGGCGCACGAAACGCTGTAGAACGCGCTCACGATCCTCGGGGGAGACGCCCGGTCCGGTGTCCGCTACGGTGACCGTGGCGCGTTGCCCCTCGGCCCAAACCGTCAGGCCGATAGCGCCGCCTCGCGGCGTATACTTAATCGCGTTGTCGATGAGATTGGCGACGGCATGGGAGAGTAACTCGCGGTGTCCCGGGATATGAGCATTCGCCGTGGCATCCATGGATAAGCGTAACCCGCGCTCTTCTGCCAGAGGCTGATATAAGTCCGCAACGTCGCGGGCAACGGCAGACAGATCGACCCGCTCCATATCAATTGCAAGCGTGCCCGCCTCGGCCTGGGCAATATGCAGCAAAGTGTTCACGGTGTGATGCAGGCGCTCGGTTTCCGTCAAGGCCGTGTCGAGAGCCTGCCGATAGGAATCGATGCTAGGAGGATTGCTAAAGGACAGTTCTACGTGGCTGCGAAGGCGCGTGATGGGGCCCCGCAGATCATGTGCCACGCTGTCGATGACGGTTCGCATTCCCGTGCTCAGGTGCTCGATCTGATTGAGCATTTGATTGACACTTTCCGCTACGCGATCGAATTCATCGCCGATCCCTTGCACCGGTAAGCGCTGGCTCAGATCGCCTCGAATGATGCTATGGGTGGTACGGGCGATCGCGTCCACACGCCCGAGAATATTGCGGCCGGTAAGGATGCCCCCGATGCCGCTGAGCACGACGAATATCGCGAGCGAGGCGACGAGGAATACCGTAAGCGTACCTTGAAAATCAACCCGATCTTCAATATCCCGGCCGACGAGCAAGCGATGGCTGTCGGCGAGATCGAAGATCTTCGCGCGCGCCGCGTGCATCACGGGACCCGACGCTTCCGGGATTTCCACGCCAAACTGGATCCATTCGTCCGCGTTTGAGTCAATCGTGGGCCAGAGGGCGAGATTCCCGGCCACCGGCCGATGGTAAACATCGATCAGCAGGTACAGCTCCCCCGTCTGGGTATCGCCGTTCAAGCGTTCAGTGATGACCCGCGCCAATCCACTGAGTCCTAGCCGCGCGTACTGCTCCGCCAGCCCTCGGTAATCTGCTTCGATCGTGGCGTTTGTTTCTCGATCGATGAACGCCACGGTCGCATCGTGAATGAACAGGAGCAGCACGCCGGCCGATGCCGCGAAGGCGGCCATGTTGGCGACCGACAGCCGGAACAGTGTGGTCTGGAGTAGCCTAAGTGTCTTCACGCAAGGAATAACCCGCGCCCCGGATCGTGTGCAACAGCGGTGTCGCGAAGCCTTTGTCTATTTTTTGGCGCAGGCGGCTGATATGTACGTCAATGACGTTTGTTTGCGGGTCGAAGTGGTAGTCCCAGACGCCATCCAAGAGCATCGTTCGTGTCACCACCTGACCTGCGTGACGCAGCAAATACTCGAGGAGGCGAAATTCCCGCGCTTGTAAATCGATCCTGCGACCCGCGCGCGTGACGGTGCGCGTCAGCAGATCCATTTCCAAGTCCGCGAATCCCAGCTTGGTCGTAGGCACCGCGGACTGACCGCGTCTTAGCAGCGCCTCGATACGCGCGAGCAACTCCGAAAACGCATACGGTTTGGTCATGTAATCATCGCCGCCCGCACGCAAGCCGCGCACACGGTCATCGATCTGCGCCAGCGCGCTGAGGATGAGGACGGGCACTTTCTTTCCTTGTGCCCGTAGGGCCTCAATTACCGCGAGACCGTTTAAACCCGGGAGCATACGATCGACGATCAGTAAATCGAAGTCTTCGCTCGTGGCCAAGAACAGTCCGTCGCGCCCCTCGGATGCGTGTTCGATGGTATAGCCGCCTTCACGCAAGCCTTTCGTCAGGTACGCCGCAGTGTCGCGATCGTCTTCGATGAGGAGAATACGCATATCAAGAAGAGCTCGGCGTTTGGTATTATGATCGCGAAGACCGTTAGTTAACGGCGCTAATGCATGGTGTTGATGTAGGTTGCCACCCTTGGCGAGAAGGCGTTAGGTCCGGGAGCAAGATTACAAAAATTTAATCAATCGTTAATCTACAGGAAAGGGCGGAAGTATTATCTTGCTCCCAGCCTCGTAGTTTTGAATATCTCCTGTGTCGGGAGGCCGGGCAACCGGTCTCCCGATTTTTTTTGGTCGTTGCCCGAACCAACGCCACCTTATGATTTCCCAGATTTTGTTTTGTTGAGGCCCGCTTCTGCCATCGCCACCGCGCTAAAAATGGCGCGGCCTTTATTGAGGGTTTCTTCCCATTCCAGGGCCGGTTGGGAATCGGCGACAATCCCGGCACCGACCTGGACGTGCAACATGCCGTTTTTGATCAATGCAGTACGTATCGCGATCGCTAGATCCATGTTACCGCTCCAGGATAGGTAGCCGACGGCCCCCGCATAAACCCCACGCTTCACCGGTTCTAGCTCGTCGATGATTTCCATCGCCCTTACCTTGGGTGCGCCGCTCACGGTGCCGGCCGGAAAGGTCGCCCGCAGTACGTCAATGGGGCTTTCGTGGGTGTCGAGCCGGCCCGTGACGTTTGATACGATATGCATGACGTGCGAGTAGCGTTCGATCATCATTCGATCCGTGACCTGCACCGTCCCGATCCGCGCCACTCGTCCGATGTCATTGCGCCCGAGGTCGATGAGCATGAGGTGCTCCGCAAGCTCCTTAGGATCGCGCAAGAGCTCCTGCTCGAGCGCGAGATCTTCCTCTGAATCGCGGCCTCGGCGCCGGGTCCCGGCAATCGGCCGGACCGTGACGGTACCGTCATCCAAGCGCACCAGGATCTCTGGCGAGGATCCGACAATAAAGAAATCGCCGAGGTTCAAAAAATAGAGGTAGGGGGAAGGATTGAGGCAGCGCAGGGCGCGGTAGAGATCAGTGGCGCGGGCGTGAAAAGGCACCGACAGGCGCTGAGACAAGGCCACCTGCATCACGTCGCCTTCGAGGATATAGTCCTTGATGCGATGGACGGCGGCCTCAAATTTCTGGCGTTCAAAGCTTGAAAGAAAATCCTTTTCGAGCACGGTTCTTGGCGCCGCTGGAAGGCTCGAACTCATCTGACCGCCGGTCAAACCGCGGACGAGTTCATCGATGCGTTCTTGCGCGCGTTCGAGGGCGAGCGGTTGCGATGGATCGGCATGGACAATCAGAGAGAGTTTGCCGCGCAGGTTATCGAAAACCAAAATCTCCTCGGATACCATCAAGAGAATATCCGGGCAATCGAGCGGATCGGGCTTGCGCGTGTTGCCGATGCGCTGCTCGACGTAACGCACGGTGTCGTAGCCGAAGTAGCCGACGAGCCCGCCGCTGAATCGCGGTAGGCCGTGGACTTGCGGAACGCGAAAGCGCGCGCGAAATTGGTCGATCCATCCCAGGGGGTCCGCGGTGATCGTCTGCTCCACCATTTCGCCGTCCGTTTCCACCTTCACTCCATGACCATTCACGCGCACTACCGTCCGCGCCGGCAGCCCGATGAAGGAGTAACGGCCCCATTGTTCGCCGCCTTGCACGGATTCAAATAGATAAGAATGCGCTCTATCCCCGAGCTTAAAGTAAGCGCTGAGCGGGGTATCCAGATCCGCGAGGATTTCTCGCATCACGGGGATCCGCGTATAGCCGTCCTTTGCTAAGCGGGTAAAATCGTTGGGATCCATCGTCCTTCGCGAGCCGCCGTTAGATCAAAGTTACCAGCTCGGCCAACGAGTCAACGATGGCATCCGGTCGAGTGTCCGCAATGTCTTCGCCGTTATTGTATCCGTAGCGCACGCAGACCACCGAAAACCCGGCCGCACGGGCGGCTGTTACGTCGTTGACCGAATCCCCGACCATTAGACTTCTTCCCGCGGCGACCCCGGTTGCGTTCGCGACGTGTAAAAGAGGCAGCGGGTCGGGTTTCTTGGCGGCCAAGCTGTCGCCGCCAACCACGACCGCGAAATTCTCGAAGATCCCCAATGATTTCAGAAGTGGTTGCGTGAACCGCTCGCGTTTATTGGTGACACAACCAAGCTTGCGGTTCGTTGCGAGGAGATAATCGAGCCCTTCGCGTACGCCTGGGTACAGGCGGCTTCGCCGGCATGTGTTCTGCCCATAAATATCCGAGAAGAGCGCAACGGCAGTTTGGAAAAGTGCTTCCTCGGGTTCGGCATACAGATCTCCCGTGAGAGCGCGTTTAACCAAGCGTTCCGCCCCGCTCCCGATCCAGGTCTTTACCCGATCCTCGCCTTGCGGCGGCAGTCCCAACTGGATCAGCATCGCGTCGATGCTGTAAGCGAGGTCGGGGGCGCTATCGACCAGCGTGCCGTCGAGATCCAGCACCACCAGCTCCGGTTTCGGTAAAGACATCCGCGCTACACCTGAGCCGTCATCGCCAGCTCCGCGCGCATGGTCTTTATCGTGGCGCGATAATCATTGCTCCCGAATATGGCGGTTCCCGCGACGAAGGTGTCGGCGCCGGCAGCCGCGATTTTTCCGATGTTCGATACCTTAATCCCGCCGTCCACCTCGAGACGGATCGGCCGCCCACACGCTTTGATGACGGAACGCGCCGCGCTGATTTTGGCATAGGTTGCTTCGATAAACTCCTGTCCGCCGAAGCCCGGGTTGACGGACATTAGCAGTACCATTTCGATTTTGTCGAGGACGCGCGAAAGAACATCGAGGGGTGTCGCCGGATTGAGCACGACACCCGATTTGCAACCGGCCTCATGTATCAGGTGTAGCGTGCGCTGCACATCCTCGCTGGCTTCGGGATGGAAGGTGATATAGTTTGCGCCGGCCTTCGCGAAGGCGGAGACGATGCGGTCCACGGGGCTAATCATGAGATGGACGTCGATGGGCGCCCTCATACCGTAACCTCGAAGCGCTTCACAAACGGACGGCCCGAAGCTTAGATTGGGTACGAAGTGATTATCCATCACGTCGAAATGAATAAGATCGGCGCCGGCATCAATGACGCGGACAGCCTCCTCCCCGAGTCGAGCTAAGTCCGCGGCGAGGATGGAAGGCGCAATGAAATACTCGGGCCGCATGCTAGTTTCCAATCACTACTTGACGCAATGAGGGCGCAACTGTACCTGATCGGCTAGCGATTTTCAGCAACGCCGCGGTTGGCTATGATGCAGCGGTAAATGTCCACCGCATCCTGCCGATACATCTCGGGCAGGAGCCGGGTCCGATCCCCCTCCCCGCGATCCGGCACTGTACACCCTCGAAGGGATGCGAGGGTGTTTTTTTATCAGTGCTCGCGCAAACGGTTTGCCGTGAGGGTCGCTTGGATCCGCCGTCAGAACGTTTGGCTGGGGGACTAGGATTCGAACCTAGGTTGACGGAGTCAGAGTCCGTAGTCCTACCGCTAGACGATCCCCCAGGGGAAGCCCCGGAACTTAACGTTTCGAGTACTGCGGCCGTTTACGCGCTTTATGCAGCCCAACCTTTTTGCGCTCGACCTCGCGCGCGTCGCGGGTTACGAAACCAGCGCGGCGCAGGGAACTCTTTAGGTTATCGTCGTATTCGATGAGCGCTCGTGTGATGCCATGGCGGATCGCGCCTGCTTGTCCCGACGAGCCGCCGCCTTTCACGGTGATGAAGAGGTCGAATTTTCCGTCCAAGTTCGCCGTTTGCAACGGTTGGCGGACGATCATGCGCGACGTTTCGCGCCCAAAATAATTGTCCAAGCTACGCTTGTTGATCGTAATCTGCCCGTCGCCGGGCTTAACAAATACTCGCGCGGTCGCGCTTTTGCGGCGGCCGGTGCCGCGATAGATCTGAGCTGACATCGTTATAGTTCCAAGATTAGAGGTTGCTGGGCGCTGTGCTTGTGCTTGGGCCCCGGGTACACTTTCAGTTTGCGGAACATCTCGCGTCCGAGAGGGCCCTTCGGGAGCATGCCCTTGACCGCGCGCTCGATGACGCGGTGCGGCGCGCGCCGGAGGAGCTTGTCGAAGCTTGTCGACTTGAGACCCCCGGTGTAACCGGAATGGTTGTAGTAGATTTTCCCCTGGGGTTTGTTTCCCGTGACCTGTATCTTTTCGGCATTAACTACGATGATGTAGTCGCCGGTGTCCATGTGCGGTGTATATATGGGTTTATGCTTACCTCGCAGCCGTTTGGCAATCTCGCTTGCGAGACGTCCCAACACCTTGCCTTGGGCGTCGACGACGTACCAGTTGCGTTCTATGTCCGAAGGCTTAGCGTTAAAGGTCTTCATAAATTTATTGCTTTCAAAACCTATCAATCGTAGTTTTTGCATTTATTGCTGTCAATAACAACCAGCTTGCGATAGCCGGGAGGATAAGAACGGGCCGGCCGCAACGGGCATAGCACAGACGATGCGTTGGACCATTGGAGGAAGACTGGCGCTCGGAATGGGCGTAATCATCGCTCTATTCCTGATGAGCGACCTTGTCGTCTACTGGTACGCCCATGAGTTCAGCGCGCTGGGTTCGGCCTTCCGCCTCTGCGCGTTGTTGGCGGGCGTTGCCGCTGGATTCCTGACCCTGCGCAGCGTGACCCGGCGGGTACGCTCGCTCCTCGCCGCGACGCAGGCGCTGGCGGCCGGCGACTTATCGCGACGGGTACTATCGGAGTCCGACGACGAGCTCGGGCGGTTGGTGATCGCGTTTAATCAGATGGCCGAGGTTCTCGAACGCAACGCCGTCTCCCGGACTTATCTCGATAACGTGATCCGCTCGATGTCCGAGTCGCTGATCGTGGTCTCGCCCACGGGCGTCATCGAAACGGTCAATCCCGCAAGCTGCTCGCTCTTGGGCTATTCGGAGCGCGATTTGGCGGGCTCCTCGATTCAGCGCGTCCTGGGCTTAAACGATACCGCGCTCACACTGGAGTTCCTGTTTACCGGCGTGACCGAACAGGAGACCTATTATTATCGCCAGGATGGACAACGCATCCCGGTGTTGTTCTCCGCCGCTCCCTTGCGTGCTCGCGACGGCAGCCTGCAGGGCGCGGTATGCATCGCCCTCGATATCGTTGAGCGGCGGCGCACCCAGCGGGCGCTTGCCGCATCCCGGGCGCAATTGCGCAACCTGGTGCAGTATCTCAATCTCAGCCGCGAGGAAGAACGTACTCAAATCGCGCGCGAACTCCACGACCAACTTGGACAGTCGCTGACCGGGATCAAGATGGACATTGCCTGGATACAGCGCCGGATCGAAGATCACGAGGCCAGTGACCAACGGATAGCGCAGCGTCTCAACGCCATGTCCCGGCACGTCGACGCGACCGTGAGCCTGGTGCGCCGCGTCGCCACCGAGCTGCGACCGGCGGTGCTCGACAACCTCGGTCTGGTTCCGGCCCTCGATCTCCTGCTCCGGCAGTTCAACGAACGCACGGGGATCGGCGTCGAGCCGAGCCTGGATGCGGCAGTCGATTTGACGCCGGCCCAGGCCACCGCGCTCTACCGCATCGCCCAGGAAGCCCTAACCAACGTCGCCCGCCATGCCCATGCGCGCCGCGTCCGGGTGCGGATGGACCACTCGGAAGGCAGCGCGCGACTCGAGGTCCGAGACGACGGACGCGGGATTGAACCGTCTGAACGCGAGCCGCGGCGCTCACTTGGGCTGCTCGGTATCGAGGAGCGGGCCCGGGAACTCGGCGGGATGCTGACCATCGGCGGTCCGCCGGGGACGACATTAACCGTTACCTTTCCAATCAGACCCTCGCCGTAGCGGCGGCGGCTTCACGCGAATGCTAGCCCCCTCTCTTAATTCACCAACGCGCCCAAAGCGCGCGCGGCCAGCGCACCGCGCTCGGGACGGGCAGCGATGATGAAGTTTTTGATCGCCGATGACCATCCTTTGATGCGTCGCGGGATCCGCGACCTGCTCCGGGAGGCGTTCCCGGATTCAGATGTCGGGGAGGCCGCTACCGGCCAGGAGGTCGAACAGCTCGTGCGTACCGGGCTCTGGGATCTAGTGCTGCTCGACGTATCCATGCCGGGAGGTGACGGATTGGAAACACTGGTGCGGGTCAAGCGGGCGCTCCCGGCGGTCCCGGTGTTTGTGCTCAGCATGCACGCCGAGGAGCAGTTTGCGGTGCGCGCGCTCAAAGCCGGGGCCGCGGGCTATCTCACCAAGGATCGAGCTCCCGAGGAGTTGGTGACGGCGGTTAAGCGGGTTCTCGCGGGCGGCCGCTATGTCACGCAATCTTTGGCGGAACGGCTAATTACCGAGATCTCCGGTGGTGCCGAAGCAGCGCCCCACGAGCGCTTGTCGCAACAGGAGTACCGGGTGATGTGTCTGATCGCCGCCGGAAATACCGTAAGCGAGATCGCGGAACTGATGCATCTCAGCGTCAAGACCGTCAGCACTTACCGGGTGCGCATCCTGGAAAAACTGCGTCTACGGACCAGCGCCGAGTTAACTTATTACTGCGTGAAGCACGGCTTGGTCGCGTAGCCGTGTTTCCCTGGTCCGCCTTAAGGGCGCAGCGTAGGACAAACGCGGACCATTGCCGTACGTTGACCTACGCAAAAATCGAACTTCTACCGACAGACGTTGTGACCGGCCGCGCGTAGTCTCAGGCTGCGTTGACATTCGTTTTGCAGGTTGTTGGTGGAACAGCGATGGGTATGCGACATAGGTGGCAATGGAGAGGCGCTTTTAGCAGCCCCGTGAGATGACAGGGGCGCACGCCCCCCGCAAGGGCAAGGTTTGTTGAATGCCTGCGATTGGTGGGAGGGGGGAATTGGCACGCGCGTGGTTTTGCCGCTTGCTTCGTGCTTTATAGCGTGCGTCGCTGTTCTCGCTAACGAATGTCAACGCCTCCTAATCCTTTGTCCTGACCCTTGATGCGGTCGCGAAGCATCGGACCCGGGCCTAGCAAACGCCGCTTGCCCGGCCGACGCATCAAGGGGCCTTTTATGAGCCGCGGAACGCCAAGCCGCGTGATGCTTATGCTAGAATCCCGGCGGATCTCATCTACTCTCGACAATAATGGAAGGCCGCAAATATTCTTTTCTCGATAGCGTTCTGATCAATCTCGATAAGGCGATAAGAACCATCTTTAGCGTCCAGGAAAGCTCGGGGGCGCCGGTGCCCGGCGCCGATCTCCGCGAACTCGATTCATCGAAGGAGCATCGCCTTCGCTCGGAAGGACTGATGCGCGTAAACCACGCGGGCGAGGTGGCTGCACAGGCTTTGTACCATGGCCAGTCGCTTGCGGCCCGCGATCCGGCGGTACGGGAGACGATGGCAAAATCGGCCAGCGAAGAAAACGATCACCTCTATTGGTGCGAAAAGCGCTTGCGTGAGCTTGGAGGACGCACGAGCTTCCTGAATCCGTTTTGGTATTTCGGGTCCTTTATGATCGGTGCCACAGCCGGTATCGCCGGTGACCGGTGGAGCCTCGGATTCATCGCCGAGACCGAGCGCCAGGTCGTTCGGCACTTGGAGGAGCACCTACATAAATTACCGCCAGACGACGTCCGCAGCCGCGCCATCCTGAAGCGGATGAAAAGGGATGAAGCACACCATGCCACGGTCGCCATCGAAACCGGCGCCGCGGATCTGCCTGAAGTCATCAAAATGCTCATGACGGCCGCCTCGAAAGTGATGACCACCATGGCCTATCGGCTCTAAAAATAAACGTAGCGAAGGATTCTCCGTTCGTCGGGCTGCACGTGCCGCCACCGCTTTATCAAGAAAGCCGGGAGCGTCGCCCTTAAAATACCCAAGAGCGGCCATATATCTCCGCCAAGCCGTAATAACACTGCAACAGACAGCTTGATGGAGAAAGACTATGTTAGTGACACGTTATGAGCCTTGGAGCCATTGAATCAAGTTCAAAATGAGATGAGTCGTTTGTTCGCGTCGCGCTTCGGCGCTGACATCCAGGCGACCGGCCGGAATGGTGTTATTGAGATCGTGATCCCGAAGCACGAACGCGTGCAACCGCGCAAAATCGCCGTGCAGGGTTAAGCTCCCAGCGTTGAGTGTTTGGCGGGGCTTTTCCCCGCCCTTTTTCCGATCGCCGGCGCTGCGTCGAGCGCGGCGCGCGCGCACTGAAATACTTGGTGAAACATCTCGCGGGTGAGGCGCCCGGTGAAGGTGTTTCGCTGGCTCGGGTGGTAGGAGCATATGATCGTCAAGCCGTCGATGCCGTGGCAGCGAGCATGGCCGAATGCCGGCACGGGTGACGGTACCGGAAGCCCCAGCGCTCGACGCGCGTTGATATAAGCGTTGAGCGCGCTGCGGCCGAGTACGATGACCGCGCATACTTGTTCTAGCCGTTGCAGCTCTTGCAACAAGTACGGCCGGCAGGCCGTGGATTCTTCGCCCAAGGGTTTGTTTGCGGGCGGCGCGCAGTGAATAGCGGCCGTGATGTAACAGTCGCGCAGCGCGAGGCCGTCGTTGCGTTGCGTTGAGGTCGGCCGATTGGCGAAGCCCGCACCGTAAAGCGCTTCATAGAGCCAATCGCCGCTGCGATCGCCGGTGAACATGCGTCCAGTCCTATTACCACCGTGTGCGGCCGGGGCGAGTCCAATGACCAAGAGGCGCGCGTCCGGATCACCGAAGCTCGGTACCGGCCGGCCCCAGTAATCGATTGTTTGGAACCGTTTGACCTTGGTGCGCGCGATCCCCTCGCGGTAGGCGACGAGGCGCGGACAGCGCCGACACTCGATCAAGCGCTGCTTAAACTCGAGGTGCCACGCCGAGTCTGACATGGTAGGCCGCCATGCCGTATATACTATCACGACCCTACGCGGGAGATCTGGCTCAGTGGCGGCGATGAGACTGAGATCGGTATCGGTCATCGCCAGGCATCGTGTTTACAACACCTGGAGTTATAGGAGCAAATTGCAAACTGGTGCTATACTTGGCGGTAACCGCTTGGCGGTAACCGCGCCATGATCCGGTTAGGTGCGAGAACATGAAGAGCCAAACAGCATGCGTTGTTTTGTCCGGCGTACTATGTGCCGTCATACCGGCGCAGGCGCGTATGTACCAATGGATCAACCCAAGTTCGGGGAATACGCAACTTTCCGGCACCCCCCCCACCTGGTATCGGAGTTCCCAGGGTGGGCCGCGCGTACTTGTCTTCAAGAGAGGCAAGGTCATCGATGACACTGCCATCGTTGTGCCGGAAGGTACGCGGGATGAGCTTCGAAGCCAAGCATTCCAAGCGCAGGAGTCTGCGCACGCCGCCACGACTGCCCTTGAGGTTTCGGCTGAGGGAGAGGCCGAGACTGCGGCGGCCGATTCAACCGCCGCCGAGGCTGGGAGTTCGGAAAAGGACGCCGTTGCACGAAAATCGGCGTCGGGTGATCTCACGGAGATGGATGCCGATACAGTAGGGCGTTTGAAAGACATCATCTCAGCCTGGGACCGTGTGAAATTGGAGCAGGCGAAAGAACTCATTCGCGGCGCGGCTCCGAGCGAACCGACTCCGCCGCCGCAAGCGCCCTAAGCGCTGCGCTTAGCTGGGGTGGATCGCATCATAGGTGGGTTCGGCGTAAGCCGCCGTCGCGGTTAGGGAGAGCGTGGCCGGTCGCTGCGCGCGGTGGCAGCCACGGGGTCCTGAGCCTCGAGGAGGCGCCGCGCGAGCTTGCGCACGGGGTTGTGAACGCCTACTTGTCACTGAAAGCGCGCGCTTCGCTGTAACCCGCTTTAGGCCATCGGGATTGAAACGGAAACATGGGGTTTAGCGGGATCGATTGCTGTACAATCTCAAATTCGTAATCGAACAAGAGGAAAGAGCTCGAAGGCCGTGTTACACGCATCTAGCGACGTTTGACCCAGAGTGGGCTCAGTTCACTCGGTTCCGGGTCGCGGTCCAAGGCCGTTGATTGCAGGTATGCGGGCGGCCGCTTATTTTATAAACGGCGGCCCGTGGGATAGGTCGACCAGGATTCGGTACGAACAACGCCACTGACTCGGGATACCGTTGAGGCGGGAGATTAGGCATCATGAAGCGTATACGACTTGTTGTCTCTTTGATTTGTTTCGCGTGGTGTGCGTTAGCACTCGCGGCCGTCGCGAAAGACGCTGAGGAGCTAGTGAAACGCACGGCGGACCAGGTCACGGCGCGGGTAAAAAACGAGCGCGCCGTATTGCGCAAGGATTCGGTGCGATTGCACCAGCTTGTCGATGAACTGATCATTCCGCACTTTGACTTTGCGCGTATGTCCCAGTGGGTGCTGGGCAAGCATTGGCGCAGCGCCGATGCGGCGCAGCGGTCACGTTTCGTCGAGGAGTTTCGCAAATTGCTGGTGAAGACCTATGCGACGGCGCTCCTCGAGTATGCCGATCGTGAAACACGCTATTTCCCGGTGCGGGCGGAATCGGATGCCACGCTGGTTACCGTGCGCAGCGAAATAAAACAGCCTGGCAGCGCCGTAGTTCCCATTCATTACCGCATGCATGTTAAAGACAACGCCTGGAAAGTATTCGACATCTCTGTGGACGGGGTAAGCTTGGTGGCGACCTATCGCGCATCGTTCGCCTCCGAGATCCGTAAAACGGGGATCGATAGCCTTATCAAGAGTCTTGAAACGAAGAACGCAAAAAAGTAACTCCAACCGCGGGATAGCGCTCGCTCACGAGGCTAAAGGAAGTTGGTCCCTGGCGGGAGATGTGGACATCGGGACGGTTCCGAGCATCCTCGATCGAGGCGCCGGGATGTTCACCGATTCCTCGGTTGTTGTGGACTTAAAAGCGGTGGCAAGGATCGACAGCGCCGGGCTTGCGCTGTTAGTCAATTGGGCCCGGGAAGGCCGCCGGCACAAGGTAGCGCTTCGATTTCAAAACATCCCGGCCCGCATGCTGGCGATTGCAAAGATCTGCGGGGTGGATAAGGTATTGCCCGCCGAGGCATTTAAAGGACAGAATCCGTCCCCGGTACGGTGAAGCCAAATTACGCGGGCGGGACACCGTACGCATATTTGCAACGTGACGCCACAACAAATCAAAGCACTTATCGAGTCGGCGATCCCTCACACGGAAGCGATCGTGGACGGTGATGGCCGGCACTTTCAGGCGTGCATCATCAGTCCAGCCTTCGGAGGCCTCGCGGCGCTGCAACGCCACCGCTTGGTGTATGCCGGTCTCGGGACCAAAATGGAAACCGAGATCCACGCATTATCGATGCGCACTTACACACCCGAGGAGTGGGCAGCCTCGAGGCCGCCGTAGCGTCGGGCGTCTCACCGTACCGTCTCGGCTAAAGGGGACGTCACGATGCGCGCTAACTGCGAGCACATCCCACGCACCATGCGCTGACATGGATAAGCTCATAATCACGGGAGGCGTGCCGCTGCAAGGAGAGATCCGCGTCTCGGGCGCGAAGAACGCCGCGCTTCCTATCCTTGCGGCGACCTTGCTCGCGGACAGCCCCGTCACGGTGGGAAATGTTCCCCACCTCCGCGACATCACCACGACCATGGAGTTACTGGGCCGCATGGGGATCGATCTCATGGTCGATGAGCACATGAACATCGAGGTGGATGCCACCACCATCAAGGAGTTTTTCGCTCCTTATGAACTGGTCCGCACCATGCGTTCATCGATTTTAGTCCTGGGGCCGCTGCTGACGCGCTACGGCCGCGCCGATGTCTCCTTGCCGGGCGGTTGCGCGATCGGCTCTCGGCCGGTCAATATTCACCTTCACGGCTTGAGCGCCATGGGAGCGCAGATCTCGGTGGAAGGCGGCTATGTTCGGGCCAGCGCTAACCGGCTCAAGGGCGTGCACCTCATGCTGGACATGGTGACCGTAACCGGTACCGAAAATCTGATGATGGCGGCGACGCTGGCGCAGGGGACCACCGTGATCGGTAACGCGGCGCGCGAGCCGGAGGTGGTGGACTTAGCGAACTGTCTCATCGAAATGGGCGCCAGGATTGACGGCGCAGGCACCGATACCATTGTCATAGAAGGGGTGGAAAGCCTCCATGGCACCAAATACAATATCATGCCTGACCGCATCGAAACGGGCACCTACCTCGCTGCGGCGGCGATGACGGGAGGGCAGGTAAAACTGAAAAACACCCGCCCGCATTTGCTCGAAGCCGTGTTGACGAAATTAGCCGAGGCCGGGGCGGAAATCGAGACCGGCCCCGATTGGATAACGCTTGGCATGGCAAACGGGAAGCCAAAGGCTATCGATATCTACACATCACCGTATCCAGGGTTCCCGACCGATATGCAGGCGCAGTTTACGGCAATGAATTGCATAGCCGAAGGCAACGCGACCATCACGGAGTCGGTATTCGAGAATCGCTTCATGCACGTGCTCGAGCTCCAACGCATGGGCGCAAACATCCGCTTGGAGGGCAATACCGCAATTACCTGCGGCGTTAAGCAGCTTGCGAGCGCACCCGTCATGGCAACCGATCTGCGGGCTTCCGCGAGTCTCGTGCTTGCTGGTTTGGTGGCCCGGGGAGAAACCGTGGTGGACCGGATCTACCACATAGACAGAGGCTACGAGACCATCGAGGAGAAGCTGGCTCAGCTCGGGGCTCGCATCCGTCGCGTACCGAATTAAGAAGCGCTAGCACTTCCAGTGGTTGAAATGGGGCCTCAAGCAGGATGCGTTCGGGGCGTCGATCGGGGATCGACGTTGGCCATCGCGGTGTCAAAGGGCCGCATCCTCTCGGAGTTCCGCATCCTCCTCGATCGCATGGGAATCCAACCCGCCGAGGACCCGGAGACCTCGCGCAGTCTCGTGATCCCGCTCAAGGATCGGGGGCTACGCTTGGTGATCGTCCGCGCCGCGGACGTGCCCACGTATGTCAATTACGGCGCCGCCGATCTTGGCGTTGCCGGAAAGGACGTGTTGCTGGAATACCGGGGCGAGGGATTCTATGAGCCGCTGGACCTCGATATCGCACGCTGCAAGCTCGTGGTCGCGGGGAAGGCCGAAGCTCTGCCGCGCGCCGGACGGCTGCGCGTCGCGACGAAATACGTGCAGACGACGCGCCGGCATTTCGCGCAGAAGGGAGACCAGGTCGAGGTTATACATCTTTATGGATCGATGGAGCTCGCGCCCTTGGTTGGATTGGCCGACTGCATCGTGGACTTAATCGATACCGGCAACACGCTCAAGGCAAACGGATTGGTGGTGCTGGAGACGATTGCGGAGATCAGTGCGCGGCTGATAATCAACAAAGCCGCGATGAAGGTGAAAAACACCGCGGTGAAGGCGCTCATCGCGGAGCTTGCGGAGGCGGTGGATAAGACCGCGACGGATCGCAAGCTGGCCCTATGAGTGATTGCTAACGAGTCTTGCTTATGAAAATTCGATGTCTAGACACGGCAGACCCGCAGTTTGATGATGAGCTTAGCGCCCTATTAGGCCACGATAGTTCAGCCGACCGCGAGATCGCCGAGAACGTGCGCGCGATCGTCGACGATGTGCGCCGGCGAGGCGATGCCGCGCTCATCGAATACACCGTAAAGTTCGACCGCCGTCCGGTGGCTGGCCCGAGCGATCTCGCGCTCTCCGACGAGCGGCTACGCAACGCGCTTGTGTCCTGTGAGCCGCGCGTACGGGATGCCCTCGAGACGGCGGCCGACCGCATTCGCCGCTATCATGAGCGGCAACTACAGGCTTCCTGGAGCTATCGGGAGGACGATGGAACAGTGTTGGGGCAGCGCCTGACAGCGATGGATCGGGCCGGCGTTTATGTGCCCGGCGGCAAAGCGGCCTATCCCTCGTCGGTTCTGATGAATGTCATTCCCGCTAAGGTCGCGGGCGTGACCGAGATCGTCATGGTGGTGCCCGCGCCCGAGGGCAAACTCGAACCGATCGTACTCGCGGCGGCCGCCATTGCAGGGGTCGATCGGGTGTTCACCGTGGGTGGGGCGCAGGCGGTTGCGGCGCTCGCCTATGGGACCGAGACCATCCCACGAGTCGATAAGATCGTCGGGCCGGGGAATAGTTATGTTGCCGCGGCAAAGGCGGTGGTGTTCGGAGAGGTTGGCATCGACATGATCGCCGGGCCCTCGGAGGTGCTCATCGTCGCCGACGGCGCGGCGCCCCCCGAGTGGATGGCGATGGACCTTTTCGCGCAGGCGGAACATGACGAACAAGCCCAGGCATTGTTGCTCTCTCCCGATGCGTCGTATTTGCACGCGGTCGCGGCGAGCATAGAGCGTGAGCTCCCGGCGATGGAGCGCGCTTCGATTATCGAGGCGGCCTTGTCCGCCCGAGGTGCTTTGATCAAGGTACGGGACATCCAGGAAGCAATTGATCTCGCCAACCGTATCGCGCCTGAACATCTTGAACTGGCGCTGACGGATGCGGAGCAATGGGTAGCGAAGATCAAGCACGCGGGGGCGATTTTCGTCGGGCCCTACGCGGCGGAGGCGCTTGGGGACTACTGCGCGGGCCCCAACCACGTGTTGCCGACCGGCCGCACGGCGCGCTTCTCCTCGCCGCTGGGCGTCTACGATTTTCAGAAGCGGTCCTCGTTGATCATTTGCCCGGCGCCGGCGGCAAGCAAGCTAGGCCGCACGGCCGCCGTATTAGCGCGTGCCGAAGGGCTTACGGCGCACGCCCGCTCGGCCGAGTACCGCATCCTGCCCGAGCGCTGATGAAGCGCTGCACCGAGCAAGCACCGGGAGCGATGAACCCGGCGCGGATCGACGACTGGGTCCGCCCCGAGGTGCGGGAGCTTGCGGCCTATGCCGTCCCCGAGGCCCACGGATGCATCAAGCTCGATGCCATGGAGAACCCTTACTGCTGGCCCGAGGAGCTCGCCGGCGCGTGGCTGGAGGTTCTCCGCCATGTCCTCCTGAACCGCTATCCCGACGGCAAAGCCTGCGCCTTGAAGGATCGCCTCGCGACGTACCTGGAACTGCCCTCGGGATTGGATTTGCTGCTCGGTAACGGTTCCGATGAGCTTATCCAAATGGTTGGGTTAACCGTGGGAGGGCCGGGCCGGTGCTTGGTAGCGCCCGAACCCACGTTTGCCATGTATCGGCTGATCGCCAAGATCACGGGCCTCGAGTATGTCGGAGTGCCGTTGAGAAGCCCGAATTTTGATCTCGATGGCGCGGCGATGCTCAGCGCAATCCAAGGTCGTCAGCCGGCCGTGGTTGCTTTGAGCTACCCCAACAACCCCACCGGAAATCTCTTCGATCGCGAGCTCATGGCGGAGATCATTGCCGCTAGCCCCGGTTTAGTCTTGATCGACGAGGCCTACTTTAGTTTCGCTGGCGGGACCTGGCTTGATGAACTATCGCGTCACCCGCGAGTACTGATACTCCGCACCCTTTCCAAGATCGGACTGGCGGGCCTACGCATCGGCATGCTGATCGGAGCGCCGGAATGGCTTACTGAGATCAATAAGACCCGATTGCCGTACAACATGAATTCTTTATCACAAGCGAGCGGCGCGTTCATGCTCACGCACGCCGAGGTGTTCGCAGCCCAGATTGCGAGGATATGTTCGGAACGTCAGGCGCTCTATCAAGCGCTAGCTGCGATGCGAGGCCTACAGGTGTGGCCCAGCCGCACGAATTTCCTGCTCTTACGCATACCCGGCCGGGCCGATCGGGTATTCAATGGGCTTAGACACCAGAACATACTTGTAAAAAATTTAAACGGGCAGCATCCGCTCCTCGCGGACTGTCTGCGGGTGACGATCGGCCGGCATGAGGAAAACGAGGCGTTTTATGCGGCATTGACAATGCACCTCTGCGAATTGAGCAACTTTGTGAAACCCCACAACCGCGTTGGTTATGTATAATTCGCCTCATCTGAACGGCGGTTTCCCAGTATTCGGAGATGGCATGTGAGCGATGACGAGATAGATTGCAAGCGGCGCCGATTTCTTACCACGGCGGCGTCGGTCGTGGGCGGCACGGGCGTGGTTTTGGCTGCAACGCCTTTCGTGGCCTCCTTGCAGCCGAGCGCCAAGACACTGGCCGAAGGCGCGCCCATCGAAGTGGATATCGGCCATCTCAAACCCGGTCAGTTGATGCGGGCGATGTGGCGACGTAGGCCGGTGTGGGTGCTGCGCCGTTCAGAAGAGGCGCTGGCGGCTCTCAGCGGACACCAGGAAGAACTGATTGATCCCACCTCCGAGGAGCCGCAACAACCCGCTTACGCGGCGAATAACCACCGGTCGATAAATCCCGAATATCTGGTGCTCATCGGGACCTGCACCCACCTCGGGTGCTCGCCGGCCTATGTTCCCGCGGGGGAATCGTCGGAGTTATCTTCGCAGCTCGGGACGAATTGGCGAGGCGGTTTCTTTTGTCCTTGCCACGGTTCGCGGTTCGATCTCGCCGGGCGCGTCGAGAAAGGGTTCCCGGCCCCGAGTAATCTTGTCGTGCCTCCCCACCGATATCTGAGTGCGACTCGCTTAGTGATCGGGGCGGATGAGAAAGGCGTGGCATGAGCAGCCGTAGCGGGCGCCGGTCGCGATTGCTTGATTGGGTCGACGCGCGATTTCCGCTGAGCAAACTCTGGAACGAGCACGCGGCGAAATACTATGCGCCAAAGAATTTTAACTTCTGGTATTACTTCGGTTCGCTCGCGCTGCTCGTCCTCTTCATCCAGATTATCACGGGGGTCTGGTTGGCGATGTACTACAAACCCGATGCCGGCCAGGCGTTCGCTTCGATCGAATACATCATGCGCGATGTCGAGTGGGGCTGGCTAATTCGCTACATGCATTCGACCGGAGCCTCGGCGTTCTTCATCGTGATCTATCTGCACATGTTCAGGGCGCTGTTATACGGCTCGTATAAACGCCCGCGCGAACTTCTGTGGTTGATCGGCATGACACTCTATGTCTTGCTCATGGCCGAGGCCTTCTTCGGTTATCTCCTGCCCTGGGGGCAAATGTCCTATTGGGGCGCCAAGGTCATCACCTCGCTATTCGGCGCCATTCCCGTGATCGGCGAAGATATCGCCTTGTGGATCCGGGGCGACTATGAAGTTTCCGACGCCACGTTGAACCGATTCTACTCGTTTCATGTCATTGCGGTTCCCCTGGTCCTGATCGGCATGGTGGTGGTTCACCTCCTAGCCCTGCACGAGGTCGGGTCCAATAATCCCGATGGCGTCGAGATAAAGTACCGGAAGGATGCAAAAGGTATCCCGCTCGATGGCATCCCGTTTCACCCTTATTACACGGTAAAAGATCTCATCGGAATCATCGTGTTCCTGATCTTGTTTGCGCTGGTGGTATTCTTCATACCGGAGATGGGCGGCTGGTTCTTGGAGCATAATAACTTCGAGCCGGCCAATCCGATCGTGACGCCGGAGCACATTGCTCCGCTGTGGTATCTCACGCCTTTTTACGCGATCTTACGCGCCATTCCGGATAAGCTTCTCGGTGTTCTCGCCATGACCCTGGCTATAGTAGTACTATTTTTACTTCCATGGTTGGATAAAAGTCCAGTCAAGTCGATCCGTTACCGCGGCCCCTTATACAAAACGGCGTTGGCCCTCTTCACGATCAGCTTTATCGGACTGGGTTATCTGGGGACGCAAAACCCAACGGGTATTTATACCTTGCTCGCCAGGATCTTCTCGACATTGTACTTTCTGTTTTTCCTGCTCATGCCGTTTTATACCAAGTGGGATAAATCGAAGCCCGTGCCAGAGCGCCTGAGTTGAGGGCGTGAAGTTGCGGACAGCGGCTCTAGCGCTCGTCGGTGCGTCGCTACTCGGTTTGTGTAGCCTCGCCGAAGCGGCCCGGCCTTTGGAGCCGATTGAAATTGATATACGCGATAAAGCGTCCCTGCAACGCGGGGCAAGAGTATTCGTGAATTATTGCCTGAGTTGCCATTCCGCGTCGTATATGCGCTTTTCCAGAATTGCCTCCGACCTGGTTATTCCGGAGCCGCTGATGGTTGAAAAGCTGATGTTTGTAACTGATAAGATAGGAGATACGATGGAGATTGCGATGCGGGCCGTGGACGCGGAAGCATGGTTTGGAGTCGTTCCGCCCGATTTATCTGTAATCGCCCGGTCGCGGAGCCCGGATTGGTTGTTTGCGTTTCTAACCTCGTTCTATCTCGACCCGAGCCGGCCGACGGGCGTCAACAACCTCGAGGCCAGGGGTACCGCGATGCCGCATGTATTATGGGAATATCAGGGGTGGCGGCAGCTCGCTCAGCAGGTTGAGAATGCAGGGCGAGGTGATAGCCTGAGCCTGGAGATGGCCATCGCGGGCCGCTTACCCGACAGTGAATACAAGAACATGGTCCGAGACCTAGTCAGTTTCCTTGCCTATCTTGCAGAACCTGTTAAGCCCTTGCGACAGAACGTAGGCATTGGTGTGTTGTTATATCTCGCCGTATTTTTGGCCATTGCGTATTTGCTCAAACAAGAGTACTGGAAAGATATATAAGTCATCCTTGCCATGCTGCCGATTAAAACCCTCACTCATTATATCGGCTCGTTGGTGTAAGCCGATGGCTGTGCTCTCCGGCAGACGCTCTGTCATGACCCTCTACTGCGAGGCGAAGGATCCCATCGGACACTGTGCTCGGATCGTGTTAGCGGAAAAAGACGTGAGCGTCGACATCAACTATGTCGGGCTGGATAACCGGCCTGAAGATCTCAACGAACTTAACCCTTACGGCACGGTGCTGACGCTCATCGATCGCGATCTTGTGCTATACGACGCTCAGATCATGATGGAATATTTGGACGAGCGTTTTCCGCACCCTCCCCTGTTGCCGGTCGATCCGGTGGCGCGCGCCAATAACCGTCAGTTTCGGTATCGGGTGTTTCGTGATCTTTACCACTGGATCGACAGCGTTACCGGGAAGAATGAGATTGCGGCATCCAATGCACGCAAGGCTCTGCGCGATAATCTGACGGTGATAGCGCCGAGTTTCGTGCAGCGCCAGTATTTCATGTCAGCCGATTATTCGTTGGTGGACTGTTCGATAGCGCCCTTGCTTTGGCGGTTGCACTACTACGGCATCAAACTGCCGAATCAAGCAAAGCCGCTTCTAAAGTACGCGGAACGCTTATTCGCGCGATCGTCGTTCAAATTCAGCCTATCGGAGTTTGAAAAGGACATGCGGGAACATCCCTAAGTTGGTTTTTTATGTCTTCCGGAAATCGAGTGGAACGCTTACCCACTAGATTACGCAGCCTTGCCAGGCCGGTAGCGAGTCTTTTATCTCCCTATCGTATGGCATCTATATTGCCCCACTTAGATGTACTATACCTAAAACGGGTAAGGTTTCCAGCTTTCTCGCCGCCGACAGAAATTGGGAAACTTGCCCAGTTTGGCGAGAATTCCCAACGCAATCGTTTTGCTCGACCAGTTGGCGTTTGCCCGCAAAAGATGCACGGAAAAAACGAAAAAGTTGTACTGGATACCAGCGCCTTAGCCGCCGAAGAATGCAAACCGGGACTCAACACGGGGCCTTCCGCGCGTCCCGAATTACCCTTGGCCGAGCGTCGCGATCGTGAACGGCGAACATCCAAGCGGCGGGGCCCGTCGCAGGTACTCTCGCACCCTGTCAGCCTTATCAACGGCGGCGTAGTATCCAGCAAGCTACCCACCGGCCTGGATGCAGCGATCTCAGCAATGGGTCACGAAAGAGCGGCGCCCCCAGGTGTTGCGGTGGTAGACCAGGCCGCATATTTCGGTTGCAATGATGGATCCCTCACGGTCGGTAACCCCAATCTGATTACCGTATTAATTGCGTCAAGCCGAGAGAGTCTGCTTAAGGAACTGCTCCCGTGGTTGGCGAGCGAGCAGGGCATCAAAGTGCTTGGCGAGCCTGTCGCGGATCCAGTCCTCCTCCCCATGTGTCTGGAGCAGTGGCAACCTACGCTGCTGTTACTGGATAAGGCGTTACTCGATCGGGTCGGTCTGGAGTCGCTCCGGATGATCCGATCTAAGGTCCGGAAAATTCGTGTGCTTCTGTTGTGGGATGAGGATTGTCCTGGCTTGGTCGAAGAGATTTTGCGCAATCGCTTCCATGGCTATTTGCTTACCCGTTGCCCTTCGGATACCTATGTGAAGGCGATCCGCGCCGTTTGCCGAGGCGACATCTGGCTCCCCCGCGGTTTGCTGGCCCAGGCGTTATCGGACCTATTAGAGACGCCCAGCCCTGGCGATGCAAAGGCGGAAAGCAATCGGCTCTGCAGCGCGGACAGGCTCACCAAACGCGAGGAGCAGATCGTCAGGCTTCTGAGCCAAGGACTCACCAACAAGCAAATGGCCCGGCAACTCGGGATCATGGAAGACACCGTCAAGAAACATCTCCAGAATGTTTTCGGCAAGCTCGGCGTCCGCCGCCGCACCTTGGTGGTGCTGCGCCGGCTCGCCGGGCAGCCAGACAGCGCCTGAGACAGGTTGTCCCTGGTTCTCGTTGCTCTCGGCGCGGCGTTTGTGAGCGTGAGCCGCATTCCCATTGACAGCGGCGCCCACCTCAGCCTGGATAGCACGGGCACCTGGAACCCGACACCGTGGCCCATTCCGCGGTTTTCCAATTTAAGAACCCATAAGAAACCAGCATGCACATACGCACTTCTCTGGCCTGATTCTTATCTGCTCCTGGGCCCGGTGCTTGGTGGAAGCCTTGCCGTCCGCGCGGTCGAGGCGGGGCATTGTGCGGGGCGAGCAAGACCAGTACTGGGACATGCACGGCAAGTTGTTCGCAAGCCAGCAGGCGCTGGCGCCGGAGAAGCTGGCTGGCGGACGCCCAGGCCATCGGACTCAAGGTCGAACCCTTCAAGAAATGCCTCGACAGCGGCAAGTACGCCGAAAGGGTCAGGAGCGGCATCGCCGTAGGCCAGTCGCTCGGGATCACCGGCACGCCGACCCTGCTGCTCGGGATCAGTGACGGCACCCGTGTCAATCTGGTCAGAATGATGGTGGGCGCCCAGCCGTTCGCGTTGTATTAAAGAAGAGATCGATAAGCTGCTGGCCGAAACGCCCGACAAAAAGTAGCGCGGCGCCAAGCACCCAAGGCCGCCGGCCTTCTCTTCTACCCGGCCCGGGTTCCGCCCGAGCGCTGGGCGCCGCATCGGACTATGGGTCCCGCGACGATGCGGATGAATGGTCGCGCGGCCCCTATTTTCCTCGCGAAGCGGTCCGCGGCAACGCTGCCGATGCGCGACCGCCTCGGCTCCCCAACGCCGTACGCGTGGGTGGCATTGCGGCCCCCGAACACGCCTGGCCGACTGGCCCGTGCGGCACTTCCTCTTCCCGGCGGGGGCAGTGGGCGGGTGGGGGCCGTTCTCCTGGAAAATACCCCTTTTGGGGAATAGCTCAACCGTTCCGGATCTGCGATGGTTAGCCCTCTGTGCGAGCATCGTCATGGCCGAAGGTACTTTATCAGATCGCCGTGGGCGCATAGCGGGCGAGTGCGGGAGAACTGACGGTGTGCTGAAGGCAACTGAAACTGGCGCGACCGGCAGTAGTCTAGGCCTAGAGGCCTGGACGAGAAGGGGGCTCGTCAACATTAACCGGATAGTTCTTCAATAGGAGTATAACAAATGACGAAATTAGCAAAAACCCTGTTCCCTGTAGTACTGGGCGTCGGTCTGACCTTCATTGCCGGCTCCGCCTCCGCTGGGCCAACGGTACCACCGCCTCCCAAGGATGGTATATGTCACAACATTGGCGGGCCAGAAGAGCTGGGCGCCAACTGTGACGGAACCGGTACATGTACGTACGAATTAGAGGACGGGACCATCGAGGTGGCTGAGGGGAATTTCTTAGGGATTGTGATCGGCCAGAACGGTCTGCCTACGGCGGCGCTGCTGGCCCACATTGCCCACGGCGATGGCCCGATCGTGCAGCTATTTGATCCACCTCTGCACCTGGCTTCGGAGATAGGTCCCCATAGAGCTTCCAACGTGGAATGCGAAGGGACGAGAGTAGTGCTGCAGCCGCCCGAGCCTGGCAACTAAACTAGGGCGCAAGCCGGGAGTTGGGCATGCTTATAGTCGCTGAGCGGCTTTCCTGCCAGTAATAGCCTAATCCTCGGCTTGTTCTTTGTACGTCGGTCGTCCGCACAGACGACCGGCGCCTCCTACTGGAGTTGTTTCTATAAAGGAGATCCGACGATGGATAAGCACATGTTTCGTATTCCTATCATGTTTCGATGTGGGCTGATCGCAGGCCTGCTGTTGTTCGCCCAGATCGGTTTCGCCCAGGTTCTTGCAATGGAGCCCGATTTGGAGGCCTTGCCAGCTGCTGATCTCGACGTCGTCCCGGATTTCGGGGGGGGTAGCAAGCTGATCTTCCGCACGACCACCTGGAACAGCGGGGAGGGACCGCTCATACTTATCGGTGGTAAGAAGAAAGGCCGCTCTGGGGGGCAAAAAGTATATCAGCGCATCGAGCGTACTGATGGGAGTTTCTATGACCTTCTTGCCGGCACCTTCGTGTGGCATCCTGGGCATCAGCATTTTCATTTTGAAGATTATGCCCTTTACACACTACAGCCCGTCGACGCGCCTGGCCTGTCGCAACGTACCAGTGCCAAGACAACCTTCTGTGTCGTGGACACCGATCACGTTGACCCTAACCTGGGTAATTCGAATCCGGTCTATGCCTTCTGTGGCGTTGATGTTCAAGGCATGTCGGTAGGTTGGGGAGATACCTATAGGAATCAGCTAAGTGGCCAGTCGATCAGCCTTACAGATCTTCCCGACGGTTATTACAAGCTAGTGATCGAAGTCGACCCCAAAAAGAGGGTAGTCGAAACTGACGACACTAATAATGTCGCCTGCAGCTTGCTTTACCTCGACATTACCCGGTCGACTGTAGCGGAGGACCCCGCTGGCTGCTGACGGCGGCGGTTGGGAGGTGGCTGTGTCTAAATCCAACTATCCAATCTGGGCTGCGCAAGCGGAACTCGGTCGCTTCTGTGACTAGCTGGTCCCGTGATTCGCGCAAGGTATGGAGGTGAGCATCCAGACCGGTACGCGTTGAGGTCCGCGTCCCACCGTGTCCAACGTCCAATTTCTCGACCCCTGGACCATTCAGGCGACCGTTAAGGTAACGGGGAAGAAGCGGCTCAAAGATCCCGTGTTGGATTTGAACGTAGGCTCGACGTTTTCTTACACAGGCAGGGCGACTAAGGCGAATGCCTTCACCATAACGCCCTGACGCGACTGCCCGCGGAGGAAAGCGAGGAAATTAAGGGGCCGCCATTCGCCGGCCCCTGGTCCAATAGACGAAGTGTCCTTTAGCACGATTTTTTTGAAGTCGTGTTTCAGATCATCCTGTCCGCCTCGATAAGAAGGTTGAGATGCCTTCTTGTTTTCAACGGTGCCGTCTCTACACGGATACGCACCAGTCGCTCATCAGGATCAATGCCTGGCTAGTGCAGTGTCTCTGAAATACCTATACAGTCACCAATCTGTCGATACCCCCTTCGTCATTCCCGCGCAAGCGGGAATCCAGCGTCTTTTGTGGATTCCGGGTCTCCGGCGCTTCGCACCTTCGCCCGGAATGACGGGGCAAACGCGACCAGTTATTTACGAGACACTAGGGCTACTCCTTTCGAAAAAATCTACCCGCCCCTGGTCCTTGACCTCCCCGGAAAACCGCCGGTACCGCCTGAACAACAAGATCCGCGTCACCCACCCGCGCGCCTACGGACTGCGGAACGAGGAGTATCTGCGGTTTTAGATCCTGACTTGCATGCTGCCCGCACTCAAAAAGTGTCCCAAAATCACCCACACGATTTCCTGAAGACCCGGTTTCCGTACCGGCTCCTCGCAGAATACAAGACGGCGGTTTCAAGGTATCATATCGCTTGTTGTGTGGGTGCCGCGAAACGGCAATGCAGTTGTTTGCGCTACGAAATCCGACGACGTTTCCGATGACGTCGTAGGGCCATTAGAAATGAAGAAGCTAAGTTCTACGCGTCCGTATTTGCTGCGCGCATTTTACGCCTGGATCGTTGATAACCAGCTTACCCCGCATCTGATCGTGGATACGACCCGCCCCGGGGTGGTAGTTCCTCCGCAGTATGTGAAAAATGGCAGAATCATATTAAATATAACGCCTGCCGCCGTACACGGTTTGAAAATCGACAATACCTCGATTGAATTCAGCGGACGGTTTGGGGGAACGGCTTACGGGATCCTCGTTCCGCTCACCGCAGTCGAAGCCATCTATTCCAAGGAAAACGGCAAGGGCATGGTGTTTGCGCCCGAACCGGATACGGCGAACCGTCCCGCGCCGCGGAAACCCGTCCTCAAGCTGATTAAATAACAAGTCGAAGCATGCCTGCCCGGCGCCGCGGAGGCGTTCCCTGCTAGGGCTCTATATTCGAATAGCTTGACGATATTCGAATAGCTTGACGACTTTCCGCACGCCTCCGATGCGGCGGGTCAACTCGGCGACCGCGGTGCCCTCCTTAGGGTTTAAAAGACCCATGAGATAAACCACGCCGCTTTCGGTCACCACTTTGACGCGCGTGGGATCGAAGCCCTTGATTCTGAGATGCTGTGTTTTGACCTTTGTCGTTAGCCAGGTGTCGTTGCTACGCGCGGCAAGCGAACTGGTGCGTCCGACACGAATGTAGTCGTGAACCTGCCGGACCTTCTCGGTACCGGCGGCGAGATCATGAATGCGTTGCCGAAGGACTTCCGTCGCCGCTTCGCCCGTGAGAAGCACGATGTTGTTGTAGCTCGTTGCGTTAATGTGCGATTTGGAATTGAGATCGGCATTCTGATACACGGCGTTAGAGATTTTCAATTCGATAGCTTCATCCTCGACGACGGTGCCCATCGTGCGGCTGTCATGGGCCACGGCGGCGCCTCCCGCCACGCCGCCTACGATTACGGGTGCGCAACCCGAGAGCATGCATAGCAGTGCAAAGCCGCAGCACGTTTCTTTTATAGCGCTTCTACCCATCATGCCCGTTCTCCTGTCCGAGTAATTGCCTATCCACCAGATCGCACACGCAATGTATGAGCATTATGTGGACTTCTTGGATCCTGGCCGTAGACCAACCGGGTACGCGGATCTCGGTGTCCCCCTCTTTGAGACGCTGCGCGGCCTTACCGCCGTCGCGGCCGCTCAGCAGGGCGACTCGCATGTCGCGATCATGCGCCGCGTCGATCGCATTCACAATATTCGGCGATTCACCGCTGGTCGAAATCGCGAGCAAGATATCTCCCGATTGACCCAATGCGCGGATCTGTTTGGAAAACACCTCCGCAAATTGATAATCGTTGGCAATCGAGGTTATAGTGGAGGGATCTGTCGTGAGGGCGACTGCAGGTAATCCAGGCCGTTCCGCCTCGAATCGGTTGAGCATCTCCGCCGCGAAGTGCTGCGCATCGGCGGCCGATCCGCCGTTTCCGCAGGCCAATAATTTATTTCCTTCCAGCAAAGCGCCAGCGACCATACGGGCCGTACGTGCGACCAGAGGAGCCAGCGACCCCGCGCATTTTTGCTTGAGATCGATACTCTCGCGGAATATTTCGATGACTCGTTCGGTGTAGTCCATGTTCTTACTCAGCGCCTTCATCCGGCAACGGACGCCTACCCTGATGGCCCCTGTGCTAGGCTTGAAACGCGGCCTTAATCCACTCCGTACACGGCTTGGCGCCGGTGACGACGACAACATCGAACCGGCATGGCGCATGGCCCGTGCTCATCCTGTGCGTCTGAAGATAATGGCTAGCCGTCTTAAGTATGCGCGTCTGTTTCGTGTGATTGATCGTCTCGAGCGGAGAACCATAGCCGGTGCTGGCGCGGTAGCGTACTTCTATAAATACCAGCGTGTCATTATCTTTCATTACTATGTCGATTTCACCGGCCAGGCAGCGATAATTCCGTGTGAGCAGTCGCAACCCGCGCGCGCCCAAATAGCGGAGAGCGATGCTTTCGGCCCACGCCCCGCGCGCGCCAGTTTTCATGCCAGCGGCGTTTATTCGCGCAGCAACGCAGGCACGCCGCTCCGGAATTGAGCCCACGCTAGCTGCCGACGAATGCGTTTGTGTTCATCCATACGCAGGATACCGGTGACACCCTCCAGGTGTGCCGAGGGATCGCTTTGAAGCGCTCCGATGCGAGTCATCAGGTGGTAGGCATCGATGCCAAAGGCATACAACCGCGCATGGGTCTCAAATCTCTTAGGCCAATGATGCCTCGTGCTCGCGCTAAGTTCGCTGCGGTAAGGATCGAGCACCCACGGCATGTCACCGAATATCACCCCATCGAGGGCGCTATCGGCTTCCGGGGTAGGCGCGGGTGAGTAGACGTGGGATGTCGCGTAGATCGGCAGGCGATCACGGCCGCGCGAGCGGATCCACGGAAGTATTAATCGGGCCTCACGGGGTGAAGCGGCCATGAAAATGAAGTCCGCTGAAGAGCCTGCGGCGTAGGCCTCGCTTAGCGGTATCGGCGGCGCTGGAGGGCGAATGCTAGCGCGCATCAGCTCCGCAACCGCAGTCTCGATATTCCTGGCATCACGTTGATAAGTTTGCTGGACCACGATCTCGCCTCCCAGATCTTGCCAGCGTTGCTTGAACGCCCGCAACAGCCGTTCGCCCCAGGGAGTGGCGGGTGTTAAGACCAGTGCGCTCACGCGCCCGTCCAACCAAGCGCGCTCGGCGATCTGCCCGGCCTCGTCCTCCGGCGGCAGGCCAAACTGATACAAATACTGAATATCAGTGCGGTGATCCAAGCCCTCGATCCGATTCAACGCCAGCGTCGGGACCGCAATCACGTTGGAGGCAACTAATACCTTCAGCGCTGGTTTGTCCAAGGGACCGACGACAAACTCGGCACCCTCCTCTAGCGCACGACGATAGACGGCGGGGGCGTTGGCCGCATTGGTGTCATGGATCGATAGGGTACGCCGCGCGCTGTTTGCGCCATCGCTGTACCAGGCGGCGATAAAACCGTCTTTGATTGCGGCCGCGGCTTCGGCATACTGGCCGAACAGAGGCAGAAGCAGCGCGATGTGCTCGGGATCAAGGTTCAGAACGGCCCGCTGCTCCCGGACTCGCGGCAAGGCTTCTTGGCGCGCCGGGTGATGAGGGTATTGCTTCTCCCAAGTGGCGAGCAGTGCTTCGAACGAGGGGTCATTGCCCGATCTCGCGATAAGCGCCAGATCAATCCAGCCGCGTAGCAATGGCGAGCCGAAGGATCGTTCTTGGGTGAGATCGGAACGCGTGACCTGATGGAGTGTGTCCCAAATAGCCAAGCGATTGGCGCGCTTCAGTTTTTCGTCGGCGAGATAGGGATCCAACGCAACCTGCTCCTGCGCCGCCGACAAAAATTCACCCTTGGCTTGATAGGTGTCGGCAAGAACCCGATGGTAGCGCGGGCGTAACGCATCGGGAACCCGATCGCCTTCGATACGCTTTAATGCGTCCAGCGCTTCCTTGGCGTTGCGGCTCAGCAAAGACGTTTGCGCCGATAACAGGGTGTGCCATACTTTCAAGTAGTGCTCGCGCGCCGGAACCTTGATCCCGTCCAAGACCTGTCGGGCCTCTCCCACGCGTCTCGCTTTCAAAAACGTATTCGCCGCGCGCAGCCCGAACAGGTAGGATTCGGGTGCCGAGGAAATCGCCTGCAAACGTTGAAACTCGGCGGCCGCCGCCTCTAGCTTTCCGGACTGCAACAGACGCATAGCCTGTTGGTCGGAGTAAGGCTTGACCTGCGGCCCGCGCGATGCAACGTGCGCACATCCTGCCGCCACTAACAGCAAGAAAGCAAACCGGCGCAGGGTGTTGTTTAATAATGGGGGCATTGTCAGAACAGTATCGGAAGGGCTTGCGGCCGTGTCAATCGAGCAGGGTGTTCTTTACGTCGTAGCGACGCCTATCGGAAATCTTCAGGATCTCAGTCCGCGCGCGCGGCAAGTGCTCGGCGGCGTTGATGTGGTGTTCGCGGAAGATACCCGTGTGAGCGCGCGTCTATTAAACCATTTTGGGATCGCGACACCGCTGTTAGCATTTCATCAACATAATGAAAGACGTGTGTGCCCTGGCGTGGTGCGGCGTTTGGCAGCCAGACAGAGCGTTGCTCTGATTTGCGATGCCGGCACGCCCTTGATAAGCGATCCGGGCTATCATTTGGTGCAAGCGGTACGCGCCGCCGGTTACAAACTATGCTCGATTCCGGGGCCTTGCGCGATCGTCGCGAGTCTTGCAGTGGCCGGCCTACCCACGGATCGGTTTGTCTTTGAGGGATTCCTGCCCCCACGGCGGCCCGCGCGCCGGGATCGCTTGTCGGTACTACGCCATGAACAGAGGACCCTCGTGGTTTACGAAGTTCCACACCGCGTGCGGGATTGTGTTGCCGATATGAATGAGCTTTTCGGAGCGGATCGTCGCGTGACGCTGGCGCGGGAGTTGACGAAAATTTACGAGGAAACTTTTGCCGGAACCTTGTGCGGCCTGTCCGAATGGTTGCAAGAGAAGGAGCGTGTCCAGGGCGAGATCGTGATCGTAGTCGCGGGTGCGGCGGGGGATGCCCATGACCATGAGCGGTTACGGCATTCGGTCGCGACCCTATTGAAATACCTGCCGGCGAGGCAAGCGGTAGCGGCCGCGACCGAGATTTCCGGCGCGAATAAGAATCAGATCTACCGGCTTATGCTAGAGATCGCATCTCACAGCGTTGCCGAGCACGGGAAGCCGGAAGAAAGCGCGGGATCTTGCAACTCGGGCGAGATCTCAACAAACTAAGATCGCAAGGAGTCAACCGGGTAGTCGCTGTGTCGATGCGATGCAGAGGAAAGTCCGGGCTCCAAGGGCAGGGTGCCAGGTAACGCCTGGGGAGTGCGAACTCACGGAAAGTGCCACAGAGAAAAGACCGCCAACCCCCGGCGGGCAAGCCGGTAACGGTCCGGCCGGTCGGGACGGCAAGGGTGAAAAGGTGCGGTAAGAGCGCACCGCGCCGGCTAACGCCGGTGGCAGGGTAAACCCCACCTGGAGCAAGGCCAAATAGGGGAGCGAGCCTCCCCATGAGGGGTGGCGACACGTGGCCCGCGTGGGCTCCCGGGTAGGTCGCTAGAGGTGCATGGTGACATGCATCCAAGATAAATGACTGCCCCGCTGAGGCCGTTTTGTGCCGCGGCGGACAGAACCCGGCTTACAGGTTGACTCCTGCTTTCTCTCAGTCCCTTGTATCGAGGGCGCCACGGGCCAGTACAAACGATAATCTTAACCACCGACATTAATTATCTAAGCTAATCGCACCATTCGTAACCATCTTTAGGCGCCGTGAAACTGGCCGTTCCGGCGTCGTGCCGCGAAAATATAAGTCCCTGTTCAAGAAGCGACTTTCAGACGCCGGTCGTGAATATTTTCTTGACATCTCGCGGCTGGGTTCTTATAGTTTGTCTGTGGGGAAACGTGGGGAAATGTGGATCCTTACTATTCATGGGCAAGATGTCGTTTCAGGGGATCAATGCGCTGAGTCTCGATGCCAAGGGGCGTCTGGCGATTCCAAGCGGCTACCGGGAACAAATAGCGGCCGTGTGTGGCAACGCGCTTGTACTTACCCTTAGCCCGTATGACCCCTGCCTGTGGTTATATCCCGTGACGGAATGGGAAGCCATCGACGTAAAATTGCAGCAACTTTCGGATTTCGATAAGCAAAGCAGACGCACGAAGCAAATGATGCGGGGTTATGCAAGCCCATGTGTACTCGATGCACAGGGCAGGATCCGCATTCCCGAGTCGCTGCGGGAGTTCGCAAACCTCGTGAAATATATTACCTTTTTAGGTCAAGGCAATCGCTTCGAGCTATGGGATGCCGACGTTTGGGTAGGACAGCGGGACGAATGGCGATCCGACATTGGGCGCGGTGTCGGAACGGCGTCGGAGGCGTTGCGCGATTTAGCGTTGTAGGCACGTGCAGGGTACCGGAGGCTCCCATACCCCGGTACTGGTGAGCGAGGTTGTGAAGCTTCTCGTTCTCCACGACGCGGGCTTGTATATTGACTGTACGTTCGGGCGAGGTGGACATGCACGCGCAATTTTGCAGCGCCTGGGGCGGCGAGGACGCCTGGTCGTGATCGATCGTGATCCGGCGGCCGTATCGGCGGCGGAACAGCTCGCGGGCGAGGATCCTCGAGTCGAGGTGGCCCGAAGCTCGTTCGCACTACTGGAACAACTCGCACACGCTGCGGCGATCGCCGGGCAGGTCGATGGAATTCTGTTCGATCTCGGTGTCTCTTCAGCGCAATTAGATGATTCCCGGCGCGGTTTTAGCTGCGGCCACGATGGTCCGCTCGACATGCGCATGGACAATGAATCCGGTTTTACGGCCGCGCAATGGATCGCGACGGTGTCCACTCGGGAGCTGACGGAGGTTATTCGTGCATATGGCGAAGAACGGTTTGCTACTAGAATCGCGCGTGCCATCGTGAGAGAACAAGCCCTTGCACCAATCACGACTACCAAGCGTCTAGCGGAAATCGTCGCCCGCGCGAAACCGGTATGGGAAAAAAATCTGCATCCGGCCACGCGCTGCTTTCAAGCGCTACGGATTATTATTAATGACGAGCTCGATGAGCTTAAGCTCGGCCTTCGGCAGGCGGTAAAGGTATTGCGTAGCGGCGGACGTCTCGTAGTAATAAGTTTCCATTCGTTGGAAGACCGTATCGTAAAGCGATTTATACGTGACGAATCGCAGGGACGGTCCGCCCCGCGCAGCTTACCGCCGCGTGTCGCTGCGGAAGGCCTGACCTTAAAACAAGTGTGTGGTCCGATGAAACCCACAGTCGGCGAGATCGCCCGCAATCCGCGGGCGCGAAGCGCGACCTTGCGGGTAGCGGAGAAGCTCCTATGACACGGATCTTGTGCCCTTTGCTGGTGGGTTTGGTAGTTATCACCTCCCTTGCAATCACCATGACCCGGCATCAAAGCCGAAAGTTGTTTGTCGAATTGCAAGCGCTCGAGCAGGGGCACGACGCCATGAATGATGAATGGGGGCGGTTGCAATTGGAGCAGGCCACCTTGGGGACGCACGGGCGCATCGAAGAGCGCGCGCGCAGCGCGCTGAACATGACGATGCCGTCCGGCGCGGACGTGATCATCGTGACCGACTGATGGTCCGGCGCAAGCAGTTGTTTTTCGACGGTCGACGGCGATTTGTCGTCAGCGCATTCGTGGTGGGCGCGGCGCTACTCGTTTGGCGGGCAGTCTATCTTCAACTCACCGAAACCGATGTGCTTCAGGGACACGGGGCGGATCGCTATCTTAGAACCGTTGAATTACCGGCGCATCGGGGAACGATCACTGATCGGCATAACGAGCCCCTGGCAGTCAGTACCCCGGTAAGCTCGGTGGGCGTTATTCCTTCCAAACTCACGCAAGTGCGCGGCCGCTGGCCCGCACTCGCGCGGGTGCTCGGGATTTCAGGTCAAGAGTTGTCGGCGTTCGTGCAATCGCGGCTGGAGCGCCGCTTCGTTTTACTTAGAAGGCACGTTCCCCCCGAGCTTGCCGAGGAGGTGATGCGGCTTGATATCGACGGGGTGGAGCTCCGCCAAGAAGTACATCGGTATTATCCGGCAGGGGAGGTGACGGCACACTGTGTCGGGTTTACCGATATCGATGATAAGGGGCAGGAAGGTATCGAGCTCGCCTACGACGAACACTTGCGGGGTGTCTCCGGTTCGAAACGCGTGATCCAGGACTTGATCGGGCATGTCGTTGAAAACGTGGAAAGCGTGCGCGCACCGCAACCGGGCCATGATCTGGCGCTGAGCATCGATAAGCGCGTTCAATACGTGGCCTACCGCGAGCTCAAGGCCGCCGTGCGCGAGCACCACGCCCGGGCGGGTTCGATGGTGGTGCTCGACGCCCAAACCGGGGAAGTGCTCGCCGCGGTAAATCAACCCTCGTACAACCCGAATAACCGCAAGCAGTTACGGGCCGGTTATTTTCGCAACCGGGCGCTCACGGACACCTTCGAACCCGGCTCGACGATCAAGCCCTTCACCATTGCTACCGCTTTAGAGTCGGGGGCGATCGGCGTCAAGACCATGATCGATACGCGTCCGGGATACCTGCGGGTTGGGCGAAATACCGTACGCGATTTGCACGATTACGGGCTGCTCGATGTGACCGGCATCATTAGCAAATCAAGTAATGTGGGCATCACCAAAATCGCAATATTGTTAGAACCCGCGCAGCTTTGGGGGATGCTCGCGCGGCTGGGATTCGGCGCCGCGACGGGCTCCGGTTTCCCGGGGGAGGCAGCCGGGCGCCTACAACATTATGATGCATGGCGCACGATCGATCACGCGACGGTAGGATTCGGGTACGGCCTCTCGGTCACCGCATTGCACCTCGCAAACGCCTACTTGGCCTTTGCGAATGACGGGATGGTACTACCGGTAAGCCTGCTGCGGTTGCCGGAGCGGCCGCACGGACAGCGTGTGATGAGTCGTTCAAGCGCGCAAACGGTGCGCGGCCTGCTGGAGGCGGCCGTGCGCCAAGGCACCGGTAGGTTGGCGCGCATCACCGGCTACCGCGTCGCGGGCAAGACCGGGACCGTGCACAAACCGGCCCCTGGGGGAGGTTACGCCGAGGACCGATATGTATCCCTGTTCGCGGGAATGATCCCGGCCAGCCAGCCGCGGCTGGTCGCGGTCATAATGATCGATGAACCGGCCCGAGGCGAGCATTTCGGCGGACAAGTCGCCGCGCCGGTATTTGCCAGGGTGATGCGTGATGCGACCCGCTTGCTCGACATACCGCCCGATGACATTGCCTCCTTGCTTCCCCAGAATGATCAGTTTCTCACCCGCGTTCATACGGCGGATTTACCGCCCGTGATCCGTCCATGAACGCCGTCGCGCAACAACCCGGTCAAGTGCTCAGTTGCCTCTTGGATGGATTTGGCCAGGTGGCGCCGCCGCACGACCGGCTTATCCTTGGACTGTGTACGGATAGCCGCTTAGCACGCGGGGGCGACTTGTTTTTAGCCTATCCAGGCATTAATCGGCATGGCGGTGATCATATGCGGGAGGCGATACGCGCGGGGGCAGTCGCCATCGCCTTGGATGCCGACTACGGTCGCCCTACATTGTCCGCCGGGCCGATTCCAATCGTCCGAGTGCCACGGCTACCGACATGCGTCGGGGAGATTGCCGCGCGTTTCTACGCTCATCCCTCCCGGCATCTCTTGGCGATCGGGGTGACGGGCACGAACGGAAAATCCTCCGTGACACACACGATCGCCCGCGTGCTCGATAGCGCTGGGAATGCCGGCCCGTGCGGTGTCGTCGGTACCCTGGGCTGGGGCCGGGTGGACGATCTCACCCCCGCGACCCACACCACACCGGATGCGGTGACGATCCAGCGTCAGCTCGCCGATCTGCGCGCTCGGCGAGCGCGTTCGGTGGTCTTGGAAGTGTCCTCGCACGGCTTAGATCAAGGGCGGGTCGCGGGCGTCGAGTTTGCCATTGCGGTTTTCACCAACCTCAGTCGCGATCACCTCGATTACCACGGCGACATGGCTGCTTACGGCGAGGCGAAGAAGTTGCTCTTTCAATGGCCGCGGTTGCGGGCGGCGGTGTTGAATCTCGATGATTCCTATTGCCAGGCGATTTCCGCGGATCTAGCGGCCGACGTTCGTGTATTCGGCTATACCTTGAACGATTCCCGTTCGCCGGTGAACGAGTGTATCGTGGGTAGCGCTCTCAAGCTGCACGATCGAGGCTTGTCGCTTCGCATCGAGGTGGGAGGACAAACCGCCGACATCGAGAGCCCGCTTTTAGGCCGGCTCAACGCCTACAACCTACTCGCCTCCCTCGGCGCGTTGCTGGCGGCCGGTGTAGCGCTGGAGCAGGCGGCCGAGGGGATCGCATCGGTGGGGCCGGTTCCCGGGCGGATGGAGCGCTTTCCCGCCGGAGGTGGATCGCCGCTCGTTATTGTCGACTACGCCCATACACCGGATGGTTTGGAGCAAGCGCTGATCGCTTTGCGCCAGTTTCGATCCGGAAAGCTTTTTTGTATCTTCGGCTGTGGCGGGGAACGGGATGCCGGAAAACGGCCGCTCATGGGGAGAATCGCCGAAGCCCTGGCCGATCGCGTGATCCTGACGACCGACAACGCGCGGCGCGAGGATCCGGCGGCAATTGTTAAGGATATCCTGGGCGGCATGATTGATCCGGCGCGGGCGCGCAGCGAGCCGGACCGGGCGCGCGCGATCGCGTCTACCATTGAGCATGCCACTGAAAACGATACGGTATTGATTGCCGGTAAAGGCCATGAAGACTATCAAGACCAGGGCGGGGTGCGCAGTCCGTATAGCGACCGCCAGGTGGTAAAGCAACTTCTGCGCGGGCCCAAACCGTGATTCGTATGCGCCTCTCCGATTTGACGGGTGTTTTGGGCGCGGAGCGCCACGGGAGGGATATCGAGTTCAGCGGTTGTACGACGGACTCTCGGAACCTATCTCCCGGGGCCTTATTCGTTGCGTTGCGCGGGCCTCACTTCGATGGCCATGACTTCGTGGACGCGGTTTTTGAGCGGGGAGCGGCCGCAGCCGTGCTCGAGCATCCGATCGGCGGGGAGCGGCCCAGTTTAGTGGTCCCCGACACGCGCCGGGCGCTCGGGCAAATCGCGGCGCATTGGCGCCGGTGTTTCCGGCTCCCGCTCGTTGCCGTAACCGGTAGCAACGGCAAGACCACGGTGAAAGAGATGTTGGTGGCGATCCTCTCGCGTTGCGCTCAGGTGCTCGGGACGCAGGACAATCTGAATAACGATATCGGCGTGCCCTTGACGCTGTTCAAACTCGATGAGCGATACGCTTACGCCGTGATCGAAATGGGCGCCAACCACCCTGGTGAGATTGCCGCGTTATGCGAGCTCGCGCAGCCCTCGGTGGCGGTGGTTACCCAGTGTAGCCCGGCCCATCTGAAAGGGTTCGGGTCGCTAGAAGGCGTGGCGCGCGCGAAGGGAGAAATCTTTACCCAACTGGGACCCGGCGATACGGCTGTCATTAACGCCGATGATCCCTATGCCGGCCTATGGCGCACGCTCGCGGGTGGCTGCCGACAACTGAGCTTCGGTTTCGAAGCCTTGCCGGATGTCACGGCCACCGTGGTTGATCCCGCCAGCGTGCTGGACGGGAGCAAGCTCCGCCTGCATACCCCGGCCGGGTCTATCGACGTCCATATCCAACTATTGGGGCGCCATAATATCAGCAACGCCTTGGCGGCGGCCGCGAGCGCGTTGGCTCTTGGAATCGAGCTCGGGGACATCGCCGCGGGCTTGCAGTCGGTGCGCGCCGTGCAAGGTCGATTGCAGCCGCGCGCCGGCCGCCGTGGAACGCGGATTTTCGACGATAGTTACAACGCCAATCCGGGCTCGCTCAAAGCGGCCCTCGAATTCTTGGCGAGTTGCCCCGGGGAGCCGTGGCTGGTGCTCGGTGATATGGGAGAGCTCGGCCCCGAGGCCGCGGGTTACCATCACCAGGCGGGCGTATTGGCACGCCACCTCGGGATACAGCGCTTATACGCGACCGGCGATCTGGCGCGCGCGAGCGTGGACGGATTCGGGCCGGGCGCGCGGTATTTCGCGACTGTCGATACGCTCGTTGAATCCTTGGGCGGCGATCTCCATCCACGGGTCACAGTACTAGTGAAAGGGTCGCGGTCGATGCGCATGGAACGTGTGGTGGGCTTCCTGCAGCAGGAAGGGGAATAGGCGTGCTCCTCTATCTCAGCGAATTTCTGGCGGAACTCGATAGCGGGTTCCGCGTTTTCCAATACCTGACCTTGCGCACCATCCTCGGTGTTCTGACCGCGCTTGTAATCTCGCTGGTGGTCGGACCGTTCATGATCAGGCGTTTGACGCACCACCAGATCGGCCAAAGCGTGCGTGACGATGGCCCGCAAAGCCATATGGCGAAATCGGGCACACCTACGATGGGCGGGGTACTCATTTTGACCTCCATCGTGGCCAGCACTTTATTATGGTCGAATTTGGATAATCGGTTTACGTGGGTTGCTCTCATCGTGACCATGTTGTTCGGAACCATCGGCTGGGTGGATGACTACCGCAAGGTGGTAAAACGCCAATCGAAGGGTCTCTCGGTGCGAGAAAAATTTCTCTGGCAATCGTGCGCGGGTCTCGGTGCCGCGCTATTTCTCTATCTTACCGCGGGCTCCCCCACGGAAACGCAGTTAATCGTACCGTTCGTCAAGGCCGTGGTGATCGATCTCGGCTGGTTTTTCGTGCTGTTCAGTTATTTCGTCATCGTGGGAACCAGCAATGCCGTGAATCTTACCGATGGCCTGGATGGTTTAGCGATCCTCCCCACGGTGGTGGTAGCCAGTGCCTTGGCGATATTCGCATACGTTGCCGGGAACGTGAAAATTTCCACTTACCTGGGCGTGCCCTACGTGCCCGGGGTGGGCGAGCTTAGCGTTTTCTGCGGCGCGATCACGGGCGCCGGCCTTGGGTTTCTCTGGTTTAACACCTATCCGGCTCAGGTGTTCATGGGTGATATCGGGGCGCTGGCCCTAGGCGCCGCCTTGGGTATCGTCGCCGTGCTGGTGAGGCAAGAACTGGTGTTGCTGATCATGGGCGGGGTGTTTGTGATGGAGACCGTCTCGGTGATCCTGCAGGTGTCGTCTTTTAAGCTTACCGGGAAACGAATTTTCAACATGGCCCCCTTGCACCATCACTTCGAGCTTAAAGGGTGGCCCGAACCAAGGGTGATCGTCCGCTTCTGGATCATCACCGTGATCCTGGTGCTGGTGGGGCTCTCCAGCCTCAAGATCCGCTAGTCATAGGAGTCTCAATGGTGACTCACGAAGTAACGCAGGCCGCCGACACCGTCATCGTGGGTCTGGGGCTGACGGGTTTGTCCATAGCGCGTTTTCTCGCCAACCGCGGTGTGCCGTTCGCCGTCACTGACAACCGGGAAAACCCGCCCGAGTTGAGCGCGTTTAAAAGCGAATTTCCGCACGTACCACTCGCTCTTGGCGGGTTTGATGAGAGCCTGTGCACACAAGCGCAGCGGTTGTTCGTGAGTCCAGGGGTGGCGCCTCGCGAGGCGATCCTCCAAACAGCCCGCAAGCGCGGTATCGAGGTTGCCGGCGATATCGAGCTGTTTGCGCGCCAAAGGCGCGCCCCAATCGTCGCGATCACCGGCACCAACGGTAAGAGCACGGTAACCTCCCTGGTCGCCGCGATGGCGGAGGGGAGCGGATTGGAGGCGCGCTCCGGAGGCAACCTCGGCACGCCGGTATTGGCTTTGATCGACGATACGGAGCCGGATGTCTATGTGCTCGAGCTTTCGAGCTTTCAACTGGAGACAAGCGAGTCGCTCACCCCCGAGGCCGCCGTGGTGCTTAACCTGACACCCGACCACATGGATCGTTATGCCTCGTTGGATGACTACGCCGGTGCCAAACAACGTATCTACCGCGGCACGGGTGTGATGGTCATCAATGAGGATGATGAACGCGTCGCCGCGATGATGGCGGCGGGCCGGCGCGTGATCGGTTTCAGCCTCGGGATCCCGCGCGGGGACGGGTTCGGGGTTCGGGAGCGCCAGGACGAGCCTTGGCTGGCGCAAGGTGGCGATGAATTGTTGCCGGCGTCCGCGCTGCGGATCCGCGGGCGGCATAATATCGCGAACGCGCTGGCGGCTTTGGCGCTAGGGACCGCGATAAGCTTGCCGAGGCAGGGCATGCTCAACGCGTTGCGGGAGTTTCGCGGTTTACCGCACCGGTGTGAATGGGTCGCGCGGCTTCGCGATATCGATTGGTATAACGACTCCAAGGGCACCAACGTGGGCGCCACCTGTGCCGCGATTCGCGGGTTGGGCGCCACGCGGCCCTTGGTGTTGATCGCGGGGGGCGATGGCAAAGGCGCGGACTTTCGGCCGCTCTCGGATGCGGTATCCGGACACGTGCGGGCGATAGTGGTCATGGGGCGCGACGCCCCGCGCATCAAGTCCGCACTTGCCGAGGCGGTGCCATTGCTGGAAGCCAAGGATATGCAGGAGGCGGTGTCCCAGGCGGCGCAACTCGCGATTCCAGGCGATGCCGTCCTGCTGTCGCCCGCGTGCGCAAGCCTCGACATGTTTCGTAACTATGCCGAGCGCGGGGACATGTTTATGCGCGCCGTCAACGGGCTGGTAGCACAGTGAACCAAGCCGCGCCGCAAGCATTGCCTCGGACCTTACCCAGGAGCTCCCGGCCGCGGGCGAACTACGATCCCTGGCTGGCCGGGTGTTTGGTGCTGTTATTAGCACTAGGACTGGTCATGGTCGCCTCCGCCTCGGTGACCATTGCCGATCGCGATCATCACGATCCCTTCTACTTTTTATGGCGGCAGATGGCGGCGGCGATGATCGGCCTTAGCTGCTGCTTCCTGGCCGTGCGCACGCCGTTAGCCACATTGGAGCGCTTAGGCGCGTTATCGCTTTTTATGGCCTTGCTGCTGTTGACAGCGGTACTGGTGCCAGGCGTAGGACGAGTCGTTAACGGCAGCATGCGCTGGATCCGTCTGGGGCCGGTATCGTTTCAGGCCTCCGAACCGGCGAAGCTTTTCGTCATCATCTATCTGGCGAGCTATCTCGTTCGCCACGAACACAAGGTCCGGTCGACCTTCGCGGGAACGATGAAGCCGTTCTTGGTGTTGACGCTCATTGGCGGTTTGCTGCTCTTAGAGCCCGATTACGGCGTCACCGCGGTATTATTCGCGACGGCCTTAGGCATGCTATTTCTCGGCGGAGTCCCGCTAACGCATTTCCTGGGGTGGGGAGCGGTGGCTGTCACCGCATTAGTTGCGCTTGCGATGCTCGCGCCTTATCGTCTCGAACGCTTGATGACGTTCATGGATCCGTGGGCCGACCCGTATGACCGCGGATTCCAGTTAACCCAAGCGCTCATCGCGATTGGGCGCGGTGAATGGTGGGGCGTCGGACTCGGGGGTAGCATTCAGAAGTTATTTTATCTTCCCGAGGCACATACGGATTTCATATTTGCCGTGTTGGCGGAGGAATTGGGGCTGATCGGATCGCTGGTCGTGATCGGCGCCTACACCCTGGTGGTCTGGCGCGCCGTCGTGATCGGCGGCCAGGCGCAATGCGCGGGTCAGCCTTTCGCCGAGCAATTCGCCTACGGGATCGGTTTACTCATCGGACTCCAAGCGTTTATCAACATGGGAGTGAACATGGGGGTGCTGCCGACCAAGGGGCTGACGCTGCCCTTGGTGAGCTATGGGGGTAACAGCATGATGGTGACCTGCGCCGCGTTCGGGATCTTATTCCGCGTGGAGCGTGAAGCGAGGGTTCGGCGTGATGGCGGGTAGACCGGTGCTGATGATGGCCGGCGGTACGGGCGGACATATTTTCCCCGCCCTCGCGGTCGCCGAACGGCTACGCGACTTGGGCGTGCCCCTGATCTGGCTTGGGACCCGAGGCGGGCTGGAAGCGACCATTGTGCCTAAGGCGGGTTTCGATCTCATTACCATCGCCGTATCCGGGTTCCGGGGCAAGGCGCTGATCAAGCAGGTCATCGCGCCGCTGCAGATCGTGTTCGCGCTGCTCCAGTGTCTCGTGCTCTTGGTACGCCGGCGGCCCGCGGCTGTCGTCGGTATGGGTGGATTCACAAGCGGGCCCGGAGGCATCGCCGCCTGGCTTTTGCGGATCCCGCTGATCATCCACGAGCAGAACGCGGTGGCGGGACTCACGAACCGTTTATTGTCGCCCTTGGCTACGCGTGTCCTGGAGTCTTTCCCCGGCACCTTCGCGCGCGTCAGAACCGCGGTTCACACGGGTAATCCGGTGCGCCGCGAGGTATTGAGCGTCAGCCGCGTAGAGCACGCTCAGACGGAATTGCGGATTTTGATCCTCGGCGGGAGTCAGGGCGCCTTGGTTCTCAACCGCGTCGTACCCGAGGCCGTCGCGCGCCTGGGATCCCCGGCGGTCCGGATATGGCATCAGGTCGGGGCTTCCGATCAGGGCGCCACCGGGCAGCGCTACACGGCCTTTGGGGTGCGGGCCAAAGTCGATGTATTCATTGACGACATGGCTGCGGCCTACGCTTGGGCGGACATCGCGATTTGCCGTGCCGGCGCTTCCACGCTGTTCGAGCTTGCCGCCGCGTCCGTCCCGGCGATTTTGGTTCCTTATCCCTCGGCCGTGGACGATCACCAAACCGCGAATGCGCGATTCTTGGCCGACCGCGGCGCTGCGATACTCATACCGCAGCCGCAATTCAACGAAGGGTGCTTGGCGGAAGTGTTGAGGACACTGGGAGAAGACCCTGAACGCTTGCGAATCATGGCGGCCCGGGTGCACGAGATCGCCGCGTTAAATGCCACCGCACGGGTCGTTGACCTGTGTGTGGAGGTGGCGCGTGGTTGAAAACGAAACCTCGAGTATGCGCCGGGTAAAGACGATTCACTTTGTCGGGATCGGCGGGGCCGGCATGAGCGGGATCGCCGAGGTTCTCCACAACCTCGGCTACCGCGTTTCCGGTTCCGACCTCCACGATAACGCCAGCACGGAACGCCTGAAACGGCTGGGTATCCGTATCGTATTGGGGCACCGTGCGGAAAGTATGGCGGAGGCGGACGTCCTGGTCGTATCGAGCGCCGTCGGCGCCGATAACGTCGAGGTCCTCGCGGCGCGGGAAAGGAGAATACCGGTCGTGCCGCGCGCGGAGATGCTGGCTGAACTCATGCGCTTTCGTTACGGGATCGCGGTCGCGGGCACCCACGGAAAAACGACCACCACGAGCCTCATCGCGAGTCTCTTGGCGAGGGCCGGTCTCGATCCCACCTTCGT